>NZ_JZWV01000710.1 GCF_000966975.1 Streptomyces katrae
AGGAGCTGGACGGTGTCCCCGTCGGAGAGCGGAGCGGAGAGGGAGGTGAGGCGCCCGTTGACGCGGGCGCCGATACAGCCGTGGGCCGCCTCGCCGTGCTGGGCGTAGGCGGCGTCGATACAGCTGGCACCGGCGGGCAGGGCGAGGGTGCCGCCGTCGGCGCGGTAGACGGTGATCTCGCGGTCCTGGGCGAGTTCCGCGCGCAGTCCGGTCCAGAAGGTGTCGGGGTCGGGTGCGGACTGCTGCCAGTCGAGGAGGCGGGAGAGCCAGCCGGGGCGGGTGGGGTCGACGCGTTCCTCCTCGCAGTCGGCGCCCTCGCCGGTCGCGTACGGGTTGCCGAGGGCGACCACGCCGGCCTCGGCGACGCGGTGCATCTGCCGGGTGCGGACGATGACTTCGGCGACGTAGCCCTCGGGGACGGCGACGGCGGTGTGCAGCGACTGGTAGAGGTTGAACTTGGGGACGGCGATGAAGTCCTTGAACTCCGAGACGACCGGGGTGAAGCAGGTGTGGAGTTCGCCGAGGACGGCGTAGCAGTCGGCGTTCTCGCCGACGAGGACGAGGATGCGTCCGAAGTCCGGGCCGCGCAGTTCGCCGCGGGTGCGGGAGATGCGGTGGACGGAGACGAAGTGCCGGGGGCGGACGAGCACCTCGGCGGTGATGCCGGCCTCGCGCAGGACGGTGCGTACGGACTCGGCGATGGCGAGGAGGGGGTCGTCGGCGCCGGCGTGGGAGGCGATGAGCGCGCGAGTGTGCTCGTACTCCTCGGGGTGCAGGATCGCGAAGACGAGGTCTTCCAGCTCGGTCTTCAGGGCCTGGACGCCGAGGCGTTCGGCGAGCGGGATGAGGACGTCGCGGGTGACCTTGGCGATGCGGGCCTGTTTCTCGGGGCGCATCACACCGAGGGTGCGCATGTTGTGGAGGCGGTCGGCGAGTTTGATGGACATCACGCGGACGTCGTTGCCGGTGGCGACGAGCATCTTGCGGAAGGTCTCCGGTTCGGCGGCGGCGCCGTAGTCGATCTTCTCGACCTTGGTGACGCCGTCGACGATGAAGGCGACCTCGTCGCCGAACTCGGCGCGGACCTGATCGAGGGTCACGTCGGTGTCCTCGACGGTGTCGTGCAGCAGTGAGGCCGTCAGGGTGGTGGTCTCGGCGCCGAGTTCGGCCAGGATGAGGGTGACGGCGAGCGGGTGTGTGATGTACGGCTCACCGCTCTTGCGCATCTGGCCCCGGTGCGAGGACTCCGCGAGGAGGTACGCGCGGCGCAGGATGGAGAGGTCCGCGTCCGGGTGGTGGGCGCGGTGCGCTTCTGCTACGTGTCCGATGGCGTCCGGGAGACGGTCCCGGGACGCGGGCCCGAGCAGGGCGGCTCGGCCCAGGCGGCGCAGATCGAGCCGGGTACGGCCACGTCTGCGCAGCTCAGGGCGCACTTCTGCGTGTGCTTCGGGGTTCGTGGCCTCTGCACTCATGGGCACCTCCGGCGGCTTCGACCGGCGGTGGTGGGCATGGGGTGAGCCCTCAGGGCCGGTGCCTGATGTTACCGACCCCACCACGTGGCGCAGTCCGCCTCTCGCTCAGCGTGAAACGGATCACCCAAGAGAGGGAATCTTCAGGCGAAAGCCGTTTCCGTGAGCCAGTCCGCTTCGAACTCGCCGGCGGCCACGATGACGGCCGGTCCGGTCATGTCGATGCGACCGTCGGGGTGTTCGGTGATGACGAGGGTACCGCCGGGCAGGTCGACGGTGTACGAGACGGGCTCACCCGTGACGGCGGGGTCGGCTCCGTCGCGCCGGATGGCGGCCACGGCGACGGCGCAGGCGCCGGTGCCGCAGGAGCGGGTCTCGCCGGATCCGCGCTCGTGGACGCGCATGGCGACGTGCCGCGGGCCGCGGTCGACGACGAACTCGACATTGACCCCGGTGGGATAGGCGGAGGCGGGGCTGAACGGCGGCGGGCTGTACAGGTCTCCGGCGTGGTCGAGGCTTTCAACGAACGCGACGGCGTGCGGGTTCCCCATGTTCACGTTGAGCGCGGGCCAGGAGCGCTCGCCCACGGAGACGGTGACCTCGCCCTCCGGGAGCCGGGCGCGGCCCATGGAGACGGTGACGTCGCCCGTCTTGGCGAGGTGGACCTGCTTGACGCCGCCGCGGGTGGCCACGGCGAAGTCGCCGGGCTCGACGTGTCCGGCGTGGTGGAGGTAGCGGGCGAAGACGCGCACGCCGTTGCCGCACATCTCCGCGACGGAACCGTCGCTGTTGCGGTAGTCCATGAACCACTCGGCCTCGTCGGCCAGGTGCGCGGCGTCCGGGTGGGCGGCGGAGCGCACGACATGCAGCACACCGTCCGCCCCGATGCCGGCCCGGCGGTCGCACAGGGCGGCGACGGCGGTGGGCGGCAGGTCGACGGCGTTGTCCGGGTCGGGGACGATCACGAAGTCGTTCTCGGTCCCGTGACCCTTGAGGAAGGGGAGGGTGGTGTGCGTCACGAGCCCATCGTACCGAGCGGGTCGGAGCCCCGGCCGGTGGGACCAGCATGCGGTCAGGCGGCCTTCGGCGAGGCGTCGGCGCCGGTCAGCGCAGCCGGGCCACCCGGTAGACGGCCAGTGCGACGACGACCAGCGCGGCCAGTGCGTACAGCGCGGCGATCCGCCAGTCGGGGCGGCGGCCGCTGCCCCGGGACGGGAGCCCCGGCCAGGAGTAGCCGACGCGGCGCGCGGCCATCATGCCCCAGCCGCCGGCGCAGGAGCTGATGAGGAAGCCGAGCATGGCGACGACGGCGCCGCCGTCGCCGAACTCGAAGGCGAGGGGGAAGGCGAACATCAGGGAGCCGGCGGCGGCCAGCATCACGATCGGGGCGATCTGCCAGATCCGCAGCCTGCGCTGGGGGCGCAGCTCGACCTCGACGGCGGGGCCGGCGGCGGCCTCGGTGCCGGGCTCGGGCGCTTCGGGACCGTCGGTGGTCAGCCGTGCGGGGTCGGCGGGCAGGCCGAGTCCGCCGGGGCCGTCCGGGCCGCCGGGGACTGCCGGCACGCCGGGGCCCGCGGGCTCGCCGGTCACCGCCGGGAGTGCGGACAGGGGCGTGTCCGTTTCCCGCTCGGTGTCGTCCCGCCCGATGTCTCGTCGAGGGCCGGCCTCCATAGCCACGCGCCCTCCCCACTTCGGACTCCGCACGCCACTGTTCAGAAGTTTGATGATGGCACGGCCCCGGCCCCGCGACGGGCGCTCGGGGCTTCCCGATGCCATCACGTGATCAGGCTGTGACCGCTCGTTCGACCAACGACTGCGCGAGTCGGGGGAGTTCCCCGCGGTCGGCGGCGGCTCCGCTGAGCCAGTGGACGCGGGGGTCGCGGCGGAACCAGGAGTCCTGGCGGCGGGCGAAGCGCTTGGTGGCCCGTACGGTCTCGGCCCTGGCCTCGTCCTCGGTGCACTCGCCGGCGAGGGCGGCCAGTACCTGCTGGTAGCCCAGGGCGCGGGAGGCGGTGATCCCCTCGCGCAGGCCCTGGGCCTCCAGGGCGCGGACCTCGTCGACCAGCCCGGCCTCCCACATGCGGTCGACGCGTGTCGCGATACGCTCGTCGAGTTCCGGGCGGGCCACGTCGACGCCGATCTGGACGGTGTCGTAGACGGACTCGTGGCCGGGCAGGTTGGCGGTGAAGGGTTTGCCGGTGATCTCGATCACTTCGAGTGCCCGGACGATGCGGCGGGAGTTGCTGGGCAGGATCGCGGCGGCCGCGGCCGGGTCGGCGGCGGCGAGGCGGGCGTGCAGGGCGCCGGGGCCGCGCAGGGTGGCCTCCTCCTCCAGCCGGGCGCGGACCTCGGGGTCGGTGCCGGGGAACTCCATGGCGTCGAGGGCGCCGCGGACGTAGAGCCCGGATCCGCCGACCAGGACCGGGGTGCGGCCCTGGGCGAGGAGCTTGTCGATCTCGGCGCGGGCGAGGCGCTGGTACTCGGCGACGCTGGCGGTCTCGGTGACGTCCCAGATGTCGAGGAGGTGGTGGGGCACGCCGCCGCGCTCGTCCATCGTCAGCTTGGCGGTGCCGATGTCCATCCCCCGGTAGAGCTGCATGGAGTCGGCGTTGACGACCTCGCCGTCGAAGTGGCGGGCCAGGGCGACGCCCAGGTCGGACTTTCCGGCCGCGGTGGGACCGACGACGGCGATGACCCGCGGGGCGGGGGCTGCATTCCTCACCGGAACAGTCTCGCAAACCCCGCGGCATGTACCCGATCGGGTGAGGTGACGGGGTGTGGCCGGGGTCGTTGCCCTGAAGAGGTTCCGGCCCGGCGTGCGCCTGGCGCACATCCCGTGGAGGCCGGTCCGGCCGCAGCGGAACTTCACCCGCACGAGTAACGTTATGGGAGTAGACATGGGCGTTTTTGACCGGATTTTTCGCCGTAAGGGTGAGGCAGTGACCGAGGAGGTCGCGGCCGAGGCCACCGCGGCGGAGACGCCGGCCGCGGCGACCGAGCCGGCCGAGGGTGCCGGGGAGGCCGAGGCGGCTGCGGCCGGGGCACCCGCGGCGGAGGCCGCCGTGGAGATCCCCAAGCAGCAGTCGGCGGAGGTGGCCGCGGACAGCGAGGCCGGCGAGGGCGCCCGTACGTAGCTACCGCTCCCCCGGGCTCCGTCGGGGGAACCCCAGGAAGGTGACCCATGGGCCTGCTCGACAATCTGAAGGCCAAGCTCGCTCCGGCCAAGGACAAGGTCGGCGACCTCGCGCAGAAGCACGAGGGCAGGATCGGCGAGGGCCTGGACAAGGTCGCCAAGGTCGTGGATTCCAAGACCCATGGCAAGTACAGCGACCGGATCACGTCCAGTACGGACAAGGCGAAGGGCGCCCTGGGCAAGGTCGCGCACAAGGACGCCCCCGGCGGGCCGACGCCGCCGGCGGCTTCCTGAGGCAGGACGCGCCGAGGGGCGCCGCAGGATCAAGGGGCGTGGGACCGACGGTCCCACGCCCCTTCGCCGTACGGTGCCCTCCCCTGTCAGGACCAGGCGGCGACGAAGTAGCCGACCCCGTAGGGGGCGTCCTCGTACAGCAGCCGTCCGCCCAGGCCCGCCCCTTCGGCGGCGCCCGCGAGCACCTGCCAGGGCGCCCGCCCGGCCGCCTGGAGCTCGGCGGCGAGTACGGGGTCCAGCGCGGCCAGCGCGTCGGTGTCGGCGGAGCCCAGGGCCCGGCCGGCGGCGGCGTCGAAGGCGGCGGCGCGCTCGTCGAGGTACCCGGGGGCCTTCAGCGTGCGGCAGGCGCTCCCGTCGCCCATGACCAGCAGCGCGACCCGCTCGTCGGCGGCGGCGAGCTCCCGGCCGGTCTCCAGGCAGCGGCCGGTCTCCAGGGAGGCGGCGACGGCGAGGCCCTCGACGGGGGCCGCACCCCACCGGGCACGGCCCAGCAGCCAGGCGCCCACGGCGAGGGAGGCGGGCAGCGGGCGCGGCCCCTCCTCGCCCTCCCCGAGCCGGACCTCGGCGTCGACGCCGTAGCCGTGGAAGCCGCCCCGGGAGCCCTGGGGGTAGGGCCCCTGGTGCTCGGCGTCGGCGGAGCCGACGACCACCAGCACGTCGGGCCGGGAGGCGGCCAGTACGGCGAGCGCGTCGGAGCAGGCGGTACGGGCCTCGTCGAGTTCGGCGGCGGCGCCCGCGGCGACCTCCGGCACGAGGAGCGGCGGGGCGGGGCAGACGGCGGCGGCTACGAGCATGATCCGCAGCCTAGGCGCTGTCGTACCGATCGGGCCAGACGCCCCGGCACGGCGGCCTGCGGGCCGCCGCACCGGGCCCGGTCACGTCCGGGGCACCGGTCCGGGGAGCCGGTCCGGGGCGCCGGGACCGGGTCAGTCGATCGCGCAGCCCGAGGTCGCCGCCGGCAGAGGGGCCGGGACGCCCAGGGTCGGGATGCCGAGCATGACGCCCTGGGGCTGCGCCGGGGCCGCGTTGCGCTTCTCCCAGGCGTCGCCGGCGCGGGTGCGGCGCACGGCGGTGGTCGGGCCCTCGGCCAGCAGGTGGTGCGGGGCCGCGTAGGTGATCTCCACGGTCACCACGTCGCCCGGACGCACGTCCTGCTCCGGCTTGGTGAAGTGCACCAGGCGGTTGTCGGGGGCGCGGCCCGAGAGGCGGGCGGTGGCGCCGTCCTTGCGGCCCTCGCCCTCGGCGACCATGACCTCCAGGGTGCGGCCGACCTGCTTCTTGTTCTCCTCCCAGGAGATCTCCTCCTGGAGGGCGACCAGGCGCATGTAGCGGTCCTGGACGACCTCCTTGGGGACCTGCCCCTCCATGTCGGCGGCCGGGGTGCCGGGGCGCTTGGAGTACTGGAAGGTGAAGGCGCTCGCGAAGCGGGCCTCGCGCACCACGTGCATCGTCTGCTGGAAGTCCTCCTCCGTCTCGCCGGGGAAGCCCACGATGATGTCGGTGGAGATCGCGGCGTGCGGGATGGCGGCGCGGACCTTCTCGATGATCCCGAGGAAACGCTCCTGCCGGTAGGACCGGCGCATCGCCCGCAGGATCGGGTCCGAGCCCGACTGCAGCGGCATGTGCAGCTGCGGCATCACGTTCGGGGTCTCGGCCATGGCGGCGATGACGTCGTCGGTGAAGTCCTTGGGGTGCGGGGAGGTGAAGCGGACCCGCTCCAGGCCCTCGATCTGCCCGCAGGCGCGCAGCAGCTTGCTGAAGGCCTCGCGGTCGCCGAGGTCGCTGCCGTAGGCGTTGACGTTCTGACCGAGCAGGGTGATCTCCGAAACGCCCTCGGCGACCAGCGCCTCCACCTCGGCGAGGATGTCGCCGGGACGGCGGTCCTCCTCCTTGCCGCGCAGCGCCGGGACGATGCAGAAGGTACAGGTGTTGTTGCAGCCGACGGAGATGGAGACCCAGGCGGCGTACGCGGACTCGCGGCGGGTCGGCAGCGTGGAGGGGAAGGCCTCCAGCGACTCGGCGATCTCGATCTGGGCCTCCTCCTGGATGCGGGCGCGCTCCAGGAGGACGGGCAGCTTGCCGATGTTGTGCGTGCCGAAGACCACGTCGACCCAGGGGGCCTTCTTGACGATGGTGTCGCGGTCCTTCTGGGCGAGGCAGCCGCCGACGGCGATCTGCATGCCGGGGCGCTTGGTCTTCATGGGGGCGAGCCGGCCGAGGTTGCCGTAGAGCTTGTTGTCGGCGTTCTCGCGCACCGCGCAGGTGTTGAAGACCACCACGTCGGCGTCGCCGTCGGAGCCCTCGGGGGCCCGGACGTAGCCGGCGTCCTCCAGCAGACCGGAGAGCCGCTCGGAGTCGTGCACGTTCATCTGGCACCCGTAGGTGCGCACCTCGTAAGTTCCCTTGGGGTCCACCACTGCCGTGCTCCGGTCGCTGCTGCTGGTCATGCAACAAGGGTAGGCGGTGCCGGGGAGGCCCCCGTCCCCCGTACCGACGAGCCGCCGGCGGCGTCGGTGCGGGCGGGCGGGCCGTGACAGGACGGCGGGGCGGGTGGGAGGATCGCGGGCATGCCCCTCGTACCACCCCGTGTCAGCCCGCGCCGCCTCCGCCGCCTCGTGGCGGGGACGGCCGCCGTGCTGGGTGTGCTCGGGGTGCTGCTGTGGTGGCTGCGCCCCTTCGGGGAGCCCGCGCTCGCCGGGAAGCTCACCTTCAGCACGGGCGTCCGCACCGGCGTCTACCACCGCTACGGCCAGTTGCTGGAGCAGGCCCTCGCGCAGGACATGCCCGGGGTCAAGGTCCGGCTGGAGACCAGCGAGGGCTCGCAGCAGAACCTCCAGCGGGTGGCCTCCGGCGAGGCCGACTTCACCATCGCGACGGCGGACGCGGTCGCCAAGTACCGGGCCGACGGCAAACCGGGCGCGGAACAGCTGCGCGGGTGCGCACGGCTCTACGACGACTACGTCCAGCTGGTGGTGCCGGCCGGGTCGCCGGTGCAGTCGGCCCGCGACCTGCGGGGCAAGCGGGTCGCGATCGGCCAGGAGGGTTCCGGGGTCCGGCTGATCTCGGACCGGCTCCTGCGGGCGGCCAAGCTGGACCCGGCCCACGACATCACCCCCGTCGCCATCGGCATCGACACCATGCCGGCGGAGCTGCAGGCGGGGCGGATCGACGCCTTCTTCTGGTCGGGCGGCCTGCCGACGAACGCGGTGCGCGAGCTGTCGGAGCGCTTCGACATCCGGCTCGTCCAGCTGGGCGACCTGGTGGAGCAGCTCCAGGCCAGCGGCAGCCCGGCGCGGTACTACCGCGCGGCCGTGATGCCGCAGGACGCCTACGCGCGGGCCCGCAACACCTCGTCGGTGGCCACCCTGGCCGTCCCGAACCTGCTGGTCACCAAGGAGGGCACGGACGCCCGGCTGACGGAGCAGTTCACCCGGACGGTGATCCTCAGCCGGGACCGGATCGGGCACGAGGTGCACGCGGCGCAGCTGGTGGACCTGCGGACGGCGATCTACACCGACCCGCTGGACCTGCACGAGGGGGCCCGGCGGTACTACCGCTCGGTCAAGCCGTAGGCCCGCGCCGGCCGGCGGGGGCCAGCATCATCGCGGCGGCCGCGGCGCCGATGAGCCCGGCGTGGGTGCCGAGGGCGGCCGGGACGACACGGAGGTCCCGGACGAAGGACAGGGTGGCGTACGAGGCCAGGTGCCGCCGGACCGGTCCGAAGAGGGTCTCCCCGCTGGCGGCGACCCCGCCGCCGATCACCGCGATGTCGGTCTCGACCAGGGTGGCGGTGGCCGCGATGGCGGCGGCCAGGGCCCGCCCGGCACGGTCGAAGGCGGCCAGCGCG
>NZ_JZWV01000711.1 GCF_000966975.1 Streptomyces katrae
GTCGAAGGCGGCCAGCGCGACCGGGTCTCCCGCGGCGGCTGAGGCGGCGACGCCCGCCGCAGTCGGGTCGGGTCCGGTCCAGCCCTGGGCGAGGGCCCAGCGGGCGATGGCGGTACCGGAGGCGAGGGATTCGACGCAGCCGCGGCCGCCGCAGGCGCAGGGCTCGCCGTCGAACGCGACGCTGATGTGACCGATGTGGCCGGCGTTGCCGGTGGGGCCGGTGTGGAGCTGGTTGTTCAGGATCAGCCCGCCGCCGACCCCGGTGGAGACCACCATGCACAGGGCGTTCGCGTGCCCCCGGGCGGCGCCGAGCCAGTGCTCCGCCGCCGTCATGGCCACTCCGTCGCCGGCCAGGACCACGGGGATCCGGGCCCCGCGGGCGGCGAGTTCGGCGGCGACCCGCTCCTGGACGGGGAAGCCGCGCCAGGCCCCGATGTTGACCGGGCTGACCGTGCCCCGCGAGGTGTCGACCGGGCCCGCGCTGCCGATGCCGCAGCGGACGGCCCGCTCCCACAGCGGGTCCGCGGACAGTTCGGCGACGACCTCGGTGACCGCCGCCATGACCGCCTCCGGGTCCGTCCCCCGCGGGGTCGGGCGGCGGGTGGCCGCGGTCATCGTGCCGTCGGGGTGGACCAGCGCCCCGGCGATCTTCGTCCCCCCGATGTCGACCGCCACGGTCGGACCGGCGGCTTCGGACGCCGCGGAGGCCGCGCGCGGGACGGGGAGGGCTGAGGTGGGGGTGGTCACGGAGAGGCTCCTGAACTCCTGAAAAGGGGTCGGATTTCAGTATGCGGCCGGGGGCGGGGCCGTACTCCCGCGGGGTTCCAGCCGGGGCAGCTCGCTCTCGCGCACCCGAGGCGGGCCGCCGGCCAGGAGGTGGAGCAGTTCCTCCGCGGCGAGCCGGCCGAACCCGGCGGTGTCGCGGACCAGCGCGGTCAGCGGGGGGTGGGTGACCCGGCAGAGGGCCGAGTCGTCCCAGGCGACGATGGAGAGCCGGCCGGGCACCGGGATGCCCAGCCCGGCGGCGACCGCGCTGCCCGCCACCGCCATCACGTAGACCAGCGCGGTGGGCGGTTCCGGCTCGGCGAGGACCCGGCGGGTGGCGGCGGCGCCCTCGGTGTCGGAGTAGTCCGTGGGCACCGAGCGCACCTGGCCGGGCGGCAGGCCGAGCCGGGCGGCCTCGGCCCGCAGTGCGGCGACCCGGCGGGCGGTGTGGGCGAGGCCGGGCAGGCCGGCGATGTGGACGATGCGGCGGTGGCCGAGGCCGTGGAGGTGGTCCAGGACCTCGGTCATGGCCCGCGCGTCGTCGGCGCGCACCACCGCCGGCCCGGGCCCGCCGTCCGTCCCCGCCGCGGCGCGGTCCCCGGCACCGCCGCCGGCCCCTGCTCCGCCGTCGGCCCCCGCTCCGCCTCCGGATGCGTACCCGGCGGCGCCTTCGGCCCCGGTGCCGGTACCCCCGGGGGCGCCGGTGTCACCGCCCGCGCCGTCCCGGCCGCCCGCGGGGGCGCCCCCGTGCCGGGCCGGGCCCTCGGGCTGCCAGGGGTCCGGGGGCGTGCCCGTGCCGCCGCCTATCACGACCGCCGGCAGGCCCAGCCGGGACAGCAGGGCCGGGCGCGGGTCACGGGTGCGGGGGTCGACGACGAGGACCCCGTCCACCCGCCGCTCGGCCCACCACCGCCGGTAGACCGCGCACTCGGCCTCGACGTCCTCCACCACCTGGAGGAGCAGGGCGGTCCCGGCGGCCGAGAGCACCTCCTGGATGCCGGACACCAGCCGCAGGAAGAAGGATTCCGCCCCGAGGGTGTGCGCGGGACGGGCCAGGACCAGCCCGACGGCTCCGGAGCGTTCGCCGGACAGGGCGCGGGCGGCGCTGTTGGGCTGCCAGCCGAGTTCCCGCGCGACCCGGCGGATCCGGGCGCGGGTGTCCTCGGAGACGCCCGGCTTGCCGTTCAGCGCGAAGGAGACGGCGCTCTCCGACACGCCGGCCTGGCGGGCGATGTCCTTGATGGTGGGTCTGCGGGCCATGGCCGTGCCTGCCTCATCCCTCGGTGACGTGGTCGACGTGACGCGTTGGCCGGACCGTACGCGATCCGGCCCCGCCGGTCCGCACCGGCCGCGGGGCCCACCGGCCCCCGGCACGGCCGGAATTCGCCTGCCCCATCCGCCGCCGGGGACGCTACGCGCGCCCGTACTGAACCGCATGGGCTCCGGCGACCGTTGCGGCCCGCCGCCCTGCTGCCGCAACGGCTGAAGCGCATCAGTACCCCGCCCGCCGGAATTCGGCCGGGGGCCTCCCGAGGCCCTGTTGACTTCCCTCCGACCGGCCCGGCAGTTTGTGGGCGTCCGGCGAATTCCCCCTGAACTCCGGGACCCCTCATGGACCGCGCCGCCCGCCCCCGAACCCTGCGCTTCGGCGCGAACTACACCCCGGCCCGGGGCTGGTTCCACCACTGGCTGGACTTCGACCTCGACGAGGTGCGGGCCGATCTCGACTCGGTCGCCGCGCTCGGCCTGGACCACGTACGGGTCTTCCCGCTGTGGCCGCTGTTCCAGCCGAACCGGACCCTGATCCGGCCGAGGGCCGTCGAGCAGCTCGTGGCGCTCGCCGACGCGGCCGCCGAACGCGGGCTCGACGTGCACGTGGACGGCCTCCAGGGGCACCTGTCCAGCTTCGACTTCCTGCCCGCGTGGACCGGGACCTGGCACCGGCGCGGACTCTTCACCGATCCGGACGTGGTGGCCGGGCAGGAGGAGTACCTGCGCACCCTGGCCGCGGCCCTCGCCGGCCGGCCGAACTTCCTGGGGATGACCGTCGGGAACGAGGTCAACCAGTTCTCCGACGCGCCCCACCCCGACCCCGACCGGATCACCGCCGCCCAGGCCGGGCGGTGGCTGGAGCGGATGCTGGCCGCCTGCGAGGAGGGGGCGCCGGGCCGGTTCCACCTGCACGCCGAGTACGACGCCGTCTGGTACCGGGACGGGCACCCCTTCACCCCGGCCCAGGCGGCCCGGCTGGGTGCCGCCACCGCCGTGCACTCGTGGGTGTTCAACGGCACCGCGCAGCGTCACGGGCGCACCGGCACGGCCACCGAGCAGCACGCCGCCTACCTGATCGAGCTGTCCAAGGCCTGGGC
>NZ_JZWV01000712.1 GCF_000966975.1 Streptomyces katrae
GGCCTGGGCCGAGGACCCGGACCGCCCGGTGTGGCTCCAGGAGGTCGGGGCGCCGGCGCCGCTGGTCCCGCCCGAGCACGCGGCGGAGTTCGCGGAGGCCACGCTGGCCGCCGCGCTGGACTGCCCGGGCCTGTGGGGGGTCACCTGGTGGTGCTCGCACGACGTGTCCCGGGAACTGGCGGACTTCCCCGAGCTGGAGTACGGGCTGGGCCTGCTC
>NZ_JZWV01000713.1 GCF_000966975.1 Streptomyces katrae
GGAGTACGGGCTGGGCCTGCTCACCAACGACCGCCGGCCCAAGCCGGCCGGGGCCGCCGTCGCCCGGATCGCCGCGGCCTGGCGGGGGCGGGAGCACCGCCCGCCCGTACGGTCCACCGCGCTCGCCCTGGACACCGGGTCGGGGCAGTCGGTCTGCGCCCCGGGCGGGGCCTTCTTCGAGGCCTGGGCGGTCCTGGCGGCGAAGGGGGTGCGTCCGGCGGTGGTGCGGGCGGAGCACGCGCAGGACCCGGGCCGGCTGGCCGCACGCGGCATCACGGAGGTGCTCCGCGTACGCGACGTCGTGGCCGGCCCCGACCGGCCGGCCCCGACCCGGCCCGGCACGGCCTGACGTCAGCCGCCCGCAGCGGCCCCGGCCCCGTCCCCCTGCCCCGAGGAGCCCCCGCATGTCCGACCCCGGCAACGGCGCCCGTCCCCGTACCGCCGCCTCCTTACGGCCGGCGCGCCGTACCGTCCTGGCCCTGGGCGCCGGGGCCGGTGCGGCCGCCCTGCTGCCCGCCGCCGGACCGGCCGAAGCCGCCGCCCCCGCCGCCGAGCCCGGCGGCCTCGCCCCGTACGCCTCCTACTGGTTCCCCGACTCCCTCCCCGCGGGCACGCCCGGGCCGGGCATCGTCTGGCGCTCCCTGAAGGAGTGGAGCCCGCAGGCGGATCCGGACCTGGCGCACAACACCGCGAGCGTCCCCCTGGCTCCACGGTTCACCCCCGTCCCGGCGAACGCGGACGCCCGTGCGGGCCAGGCCCGGATCTCCTCGCTCGTCTCGTTCGGGCCCACCTCCCGCAACCCCTCCCAGGGCTCGGCGACCGCCGACTTCTACGCGCTGACGCACTGGGCGTACCTCGACGAACTGGTGTTCTGGGGCGGTTCGGCCGGCGAGGGCCTGATCCTCGCCCCGAACGCGCCCGTGGTCGACGCCGCCCACCGCAACGGCGTGCGGGTCCTGGGCAACGTCTTCCTGCCGCCCGTCGCCTACGGCGGGGACCTGCGCTGGACGCGGGAGCTGGTCCAGCGCGGCCCCGACGGGCGCTTCCCCCTCGCGGAGAAGCTGGCCGAGGTGGCGCGGACGTACGGGTTCGACGGCTGGTTCGTCAACGCCGAGACGGACGGCGGGGACAGCGCCCTCGCCACGCGGATGCGGGAGTTCCTGCGCGCCCTGCGGGCCGCCGGGGAGCCGCACGGGCTGCGCATCACCTGGTACGACGCCATGAACAGCACGGGCGCGGTGGGCTGGCGGGGAGCGCTCGACGCGCTCAATCAGGAGTTCTTCGAGGACCGAGGGGGCCGGGTCGCGGACACGGTGTTCGTGGACTTCCGCTGGACGCCCGGTTCACTGGCCTCCTCCGCCTCCCTCGCCGAACGGCTGGGCCGCTCCCGCCACGAGCTGTGGGCGGCGGTGGACGTGGAGTCCAGGGGCTGGGACTCCGAGGTCCGCTGGGACGCGGTCGTGCCGCGCGGCCGCGACCACGTCGTCAGCCTCGGTTTCTACCGGCCCGAGTGGACCCTGGGCCACCTCGCCGACCGCTCCCCGGGCGCCTTCCACCGGGCCGACGACCGGTTCTGGACGGGCGAGTCCCTGGATCCGGCGCGGCCCGCGCCCGGTGCGGTCTGGCGGGCGCCCGCCACGGCCGTCGCCGACCCCGACCGGTCCACCGTCGGCGGGCTCCCGTTCGCCTGCTCCTTCAACACCGGGCACGGGCTGCGCTGGTACGAGGGGGGCCGGGCCGTCTCGGAGGAGCCCTGGAACCACCTCGGGCTCCAGGACGGGCTGCCGGGCCGCCGCTGGGTGGTGGACACCGCCGGGGAACGCCCGGACGTGTCCCTGGACTTCGCGGACGCCTGGCGCGGCGGCTCCAGTCTGCTCGTGGAGGGCTCTCTCACCGCCCCCGCCGCCGTCGGCCTGCACGCCGTCCGGCTGCCGCTGACCCCTTCCGCGGTCGCGGAGCTGGTCCACAGGGGCGGCCCGGGCCCGGTGGACGTCGAGCTCGGGGTCGCCGTCCGCGAGCCGGCCTCCCCGGGCGGGCAGGTCCCGTACACCTGGCTGCGGGCCGGTACGGCGGGCGGCGCCGGGGGCTGGCGGACCTCCCGGGTCCCCCTCGCGGCGCTGGCCGGGGAGACCGCGTACGCCCTTGCCGTACGGATCACCGCGCGCGGGAGGAGCCCGGTGTCCTGGCGGCTCGGAGCCCTGTCGGTACGCGACACCACCGCCGCCCGGCACCCGTCCCCGCCCTCGCTCCTGCGGGTCGACGCCTCGGCCCGCCGGGGCGCGGAGGCCGAGCTTCGCCTGTCCTGGCTGCGTGCTCCCGGGCCGGTCCGGCACTACGAGCTGTACCGGCGCCTGCCCGACGGCACCCGCCGCTTCCTGGCCGGGACCTGCGCCGCCGCCCTGTACCTGCCCCGCCTGGCCCGCGCCGGGCGGGAGCGGGAGGCCGCCTTCGAGCTGCGGGCGGTGGACGAGACCTACGCGGTCTCGGCCCCGGCCCGGGCGGGATTCCGGTGGTGAGGACTCAGCCGCCGTCCGGGCCGGTGCGCGGGACGGCCACGGTCACGCGAAGCCCGTGGGGCTGGTTCTTGGCGTAGGAGAGGGTGCCTCCGCCGGTGGCGAGCAGGGCGCGGGAGATCGACAGGCCCAGCCCGGAGCCCTTGACGTTCTGGTGACGGCCGCTGCGCCAGAAGCGGTCGCCGACGCGCAGCAGCTCCTCCTCGGTCAGGCCGGGCCCCCGGTCGGCGACGACGACGAGGGCGCTGGAGCCCTCCGCGGTGACGGAGACCTCGACCTCCTCGCCGGCGGGGGTGAACTTCAGGGCGTTGTCGATGACGGCGTCGAGCGCGCTGGACAGGGCGATGGGGTCGGCCCAGCCGGTGACGGCAGAGCGGCCCGTCTCGCTGAGCCGTACGCCCTTCTCCTCGGCGTACGGCCGCCAGGAAGCCACCCTTTCGGAGGCGAGGGCCGCGATGTCGGTGAGCTTGATCTCGGCGGAGGCGTGCTCGGCCAGGGCCAGGTCGAGGAGGTCGTCGAGGACCTGGGCGAGGCGTTTGCCCTCGGTGCGCACGGAGGCGATCTCCTCGTTGCCCTCGGGGAGTTCCAGGGCGAGGAGTTCGATCCGCAGGAGCAGCGCGGCGAGCGGGTTGCGCAGCTGGTGGGAGGCGTCGGCGACGAACGCCCGCTGCTGCTCCAGTACCTCTTCCACGTTGTCGGCCATCTCGTTGAACGAGCGGGCCAGGCGTCTGAGTTCCGGGGGTCCGCTGGCGGCCGCGACGCGGGAGTTCATCCGTCCGGTGGCGATGCCGTGGGCGGCGGCGTCCAGGGTGCGGACGGGCTTGAGCACCCAGCCGGTCAGGCGGAGGGCGGCGCCGAAGGCGGCCAGCATGGCGGCGGCCAGTCCGGCGGCGATGAGCAGCCAGCCGTGCAGGATCCGGGCGCGCATCTGATCGGTGGGTGATTCGGTGGCGACGACGGCGACCACGTCGCCGTCGAGGACGACCGGGGAGACCACGAGGAGCTTGCCGTTGACCTGCCAGGGCCAGACCTGTCCGGGGTCGTGGCTGCGGCGTCCGGCGAGGGCCTCCTCGAAGGAGCGCCGGGCCTCGTCGGAGTCGGGCAGCTGCCACCAGCCGGGAGCGCGGACCATGGCGTTGTCGTCGCGGTAGAAGATGCCGACGCGGATGCCGTACAGCTCGTGGTAGCGGGCGAGTTCCAGCTGGAGGGTGTCGCGCCGCTCGTCGGCGCCGGTGGCCCCGGAGCCCTCGGCGTCGATGACGAACTGGGCGAGGGCGGCGAAGCGGGCGCTGTCGTCGATCCGGTCGACCACCACCTTCTGCTGCTGGGCGGCGGCGAGGCTGACGGCGAGCGGGAGCCCGAGGGCGAGCAGCACGCCCGCCATCAGGACGACGAGGAGCGGGAGCAGGCGGGCGCGCACGGCGGGCCCCGCTAGGGCGCTGCCGGGGTGACGAGCCGGTAGCCCACCCCGCGGACGGTCTCGATGAGGGCGGGCATGCCGAGCTTGGAGCGCAGGGAGGCCACGTGGACCTCCAGGGTGCGGCCGGTGCCCTCCCAGCTGGTGCGCCAGACCTCGCTGATGATCTGCTCGCGCCGGAAGACCACCCCGGGCCGCTGGGCGAGCAGGGCCAGGAGATCGAATTCCTTGCGGGTGAGGGGGACCTCGGTGCCGTTGACGGTGACGCGGCGGGTGGGCAGTTCGATCACGACCGGGCCGAGGCGGACCACACCGGGGTCGCCGGGCGGCCCGTCGGTGCCGACCGTGTCCTCGGAGCCGCCGGTGCGGCGGGCGACGGCGTGGATGCGGGCGAGGAGCTCGCCGGTGTCGTACGGCTTGACCACGTAGTCGTCGGCGCCCATGTTCAGGCCGTGGATGCGGGAGCGGACGTCACCGCGGGCGGTCACCATGATCACGGGGGTGCTGGTGCGCTTGCGGATCTTGCCGCAGACCTCGTAGCCGTCCTGGTCGGGCAGGCCCAGGTCCAGCAGCACGACCCCGAAGGGCTTGGCCCCGGCGGGCAGCAGCGCCTGGAGGGCCTCCTCGCCGTTGCGGGCGTGGGTGACCTGGAAGCCGTGCCGCGCGAGGATCGCGGACAGGGCGGCGGCGACGTGGTCGTCGTCCTCGACGAGCAGCAGTCTCATGGTCGTCCCCCTCTCCTTCTCTCGCTCTTCGGATTCCGTTCGGATGGCAGATGGCCACCATGCATCCACGCCGAAGAAGAGTCCCACGTCAAGGGGGTTCCGGTCCGGCGCGTCTTCCGTTATGCACCCGGTACGCGTACAGCGTGCGTCCACGGGCCCGGGGCACGGAGCGTATCGGGGCGAGTCCCTATCGTTATCCTCAATTCTCGCTCAGATGTCGTGACGGTGTGCGCGCCCCGTCACTACTGTCCTGCCAACCGACGGAGGACGGAGCAAGAAGCCGATGAGCGGAGTATCAGTGGCCAAGGACGCGCAGGACGCGGCGGGCGCCGCGGACGGCCTGGTCGTACTGAGCAACGTCAACAAGCACTTCGGCGCGCTGCACGTGCTTCAGGACATCGATCTGAGCATCGCCCGCGGCGAGGTCGTCGTGGTGATCGGTCCTTCGGGATCGGGCAAGTCGACGCTGTGCCGGACCATCAACCGGCTGGAGACCATCGACTCGGGCACCATCACCCTCGACGGCAAGGAACTGCCGTCGGAGGGGCGGGAACTGGCCCGCCTGCGCGCCGACGTGGGCATGGTCTTCCAGTCGTTCAACCTGTTCGCGCACAAGACGGTGTTGCAGAACGTGATGCTGGGTCAGCTGAAGGTCCGCAAGAAGGACCAGGCGGCGGCGCTGGAGAAGGCGAAGTCGCTGCTGGACCGGGTCGGCGTCGGCTCGCAGGCCGACAAGTACCCCGCCCAGCTGTCCGGTGGCCAGCAGCAGCGCGTGGCGATCGCCCGGGCCCTGGCGATGGAGCCGAAGGTGATGCTCTTCGACGAGCCGACCTCGGCCCTGGACCCGGAGATGATCAACGAGGTGCTGGAGGTCATGCAGCAGCTCGCCCGTGAGGGGATGACGATGGTGGTCGTCACGCACGAGATGGGCTTCGCCCGCTCCGCGGCGAACCGGGTCGTCTTCATGGCCGACGGGAAGATCGTCGAACAGGCCACCCCCGAGCAGTTCTTCAGCAACCCGAAGAGCGACCGCGCCAAGGACTTCCTGTCCAAGATCCTGCACCACTGACGCCCGCGTCTGGTAGTGATCCGGTCGACGGCGCACGCCGTCGCACACGACGTGTCCAGCTCGTCGTGCAACAACGTCTCACCTGAGGGAAGTTCACCATGAAGGTTCTCAAGGCCGGCGCGGCAGTGGCCACGGCCGTCGTCCTCGCGCTGACGGCGACCGCCTGTGGCGGCGGCAGCAAGGACACCGCGAGCGACGCGGGGGCCTCCGGCGGCACCAAGTCGGACAAGATCGTCATCGGCATCAAGTTCGACCAGCCGGGCATGGGCCTGAAGACCCCGGACGGCAAGTTCGAGGGCTTCGACGTCGACGTCGCCACGTACGTCGCCAAGGAGCTCGGCTACCAGCCGGACCAGATCGAGTGGAAGCAGGCCGTCAGCGCCGAGCGCGAGAACCTGATCTCCAACGGCGACGTCAAGTTCATCGCCGCCACCTACTCGATCAACGACAAGCGCAAGGCGAAGGTCGACTTCGCCGGCCCGTACTTCCTGGCCCACCAGGACCTGCTGGTCCGCGCCGACGACAACTCGATCACCAAGGTCGAGGACCTCAACAAGAAGAAGCTCTGCTCCGTCACGGGCTCCACCTCGGCGCAGAACATCAAGAAGGACCTCGCCAAGGACGCCGACCTCCAGGAGTTCCCGGGCTACTCCGAGTGCCTGACCGGTCTGGAGAACAAGGCCGTCGACGCCCTGACCACGGACGACTCGATCCTCGCCGGCTACGCCGCGCAGGAGAAGAACAAGGGCAAGTTCAAGCTCGTCGGCCTGAAGATGAGCAACGAGAACTACGGCATCGGTCTGAAGAAGGGCGACAAGGACCTTCAGACCAAGATCAACGCCGCGCTCAAGAAGATGGTCGCGGACGGCAGCTGGGAAGCGGCCGTGAAGAAGAACCTCGGCCCGGCCAACTACAAGAACGAGCCTGCCCCGCAGATCACCGAAGGCAGCTGATTTCCCGGTGAGGTGCGCGCCGCCGCCCGCCCGTCCGCGGGCGGCGGGGCGCCTCACCGGCCATCCTGGGGAGAGCGCAGGGCATCGTGTTCGACTTTCTTGAATCCGGGCAGTACGACCTGCTCGGAGCCTTCTGGGTGACGGTTCAGCTCACCCTCTACTCGGCGGTGGGCTCCCTGGTCTGGGGCACCGTCCTGGCCGGGATGCGGGTCAGCCCGGTCCCGCTGATGCGGGCCTTCGGCACCGCGTACGTGAATCTGGTCCGCAACACGCCGCTGACCCTGCTGGTCATCGGCAGCTCGCTCGGCCTCAGCCAGACCCTCGGCATCAACCTGGGCGGCGGGACCTTCAAGGAGACCGGCTTCCGCCTCGCCGTCCTCGCGCTGACCGCCTACACCGGCACCTTCGTCTGCGAGGCACTGCGCTCGGGCATCAACACCGTGCCCGTGGGCCAGGCCGAGGCCGCCCGCGCGCTGGGGCTGAGCTTCTTCCAGGTGCTCACCCTGATCGTGCTCCCCCAGGCCTTCCGGGCGGTCATCGCGCCGCTCGCCAACGTACTGATCGCCCTCACCAAGAACACCACGGTGGCGGCGGCCATCGGCGTGGCCGAAGCGGCCCTGCTGATGAAGGAAATGATCGAGAACGAGGCGGACGCGCTCTTCGCCGTGTTCGGGATCTTCGCCCTCGGCTTCTGCCTGCTGACCCTGCCCACCGGTCTGCTGCTGGGCTGGGTGGCCAAGCGAGTGGCGGTGAAGCGATGAACTCGGTGCTGTACGACGTCCCCGGCCCCAAGGCCAAGGCCCGCAACTGGATCTACACGGCCGTCTTCCTGGTCCTGTTCGCGCTCGCCGCCTGGTGGATCCTGTCCGTCATGGCGGACAAGCACCAGCTCGACGCCGACAAGTGGACCCCCTTCGTCACCGACGGCCGGGTGTGGACCACCTATCTGCTCCCCGGGCTCGGGGAGACCCTGAAGGCCGGCGCGATCGCCATGGTGATCGCCCTGCCGCTGGGTGCCCTGCTGGGCATCGGCCGGCTCTCCGACCACGCCTGGGTGCGCGGCCCGGTCGGCACGGTCGTCGAGTTCTTCCGCGCCATCCCGGTGCTGATGCTGATGATGTTCGGCTACGCGTTCTTCGTGAAGTTCGTGCCCGCCGTGGCCTCCGACTTCCGGCCTCTGTACGCGGTGGTCACCGGTCTGGTGCTGTACAACTCGGCCGTCATCGCCGAGATCGTCCGCGCGGGTGTGCTCTCCCTGCCCCGCGGCCAGACCGACGCCGCCAAGGCGATCGGCATGCGCAAGGGCCAGACCATGGTCCACGTCCTGATCCCGCAGGCCGTCACGGCCATGCTGCCCGCCCTGGTCAGCCAGCTCGTGGTCATCCTCAAGGACACCGCACTCGGCGGCTCGCTGCTCGGCCTCACCGACCTGCTGGCCGCGAACCGGCAGATCTCGGCGAACTACACCAACACCATCGCCTCGCTCGTGGTGATCGCCCTGATCTACATCGCGGTGAACTTCGCCCTCACCTCCTTCGCCTCCTGGACGGAGGGCCGGCTGCGGAAGTCGAAGAAGAGCACCGGCGCCGTGGTCGCCGTGGCCGAGGTCGACGACCTGGCCACCGGGGCCAACTCGGCGGGTGTGGCGTAGGGGGCTGACGTCCGGTCAGTCCGGTATGACCCGTAGCCTGTGTGGTGCGGCGGAACTCTCCGCCGCACCACACTGCTTTGTCCGGACCCGGGTCACTTGACGCCGGAACTTCCAGTGGGTTGCATACGTTCTGTGATCACATACCGGACATCGGGAGCCGCATCATGGACCCGGTGATCGTCGTCGGCTCGGGACCCGTCGGACTCTCCCTGTCCCTCGCCCTGGCCGGCCACGGCGTGCCCTCCGTCCTCCTCGACGAGGGGCCCGGCAAGGACGAGCCCCGGCCCGCCCGCAGTGTCGTCCTGCACTCCGACACCGCGGCCATGGTCCAGCGCCTGGGCTGTACGACCCTGCGCGACGAGGGAGCCCGGTACGCGGCCTGGCGCACCATGAGGCGCCGTCAGGAGACCCGGCGGATCACGTTCGAGGACCACCCCGCGCCCCTGCACCTCCCCCAGCACGCCCTCACGCGCGGGCTGCGCGCCGCCGCCGGCGCACACCCCCTGGTCCAACTGGCCACCGACACCAAGCTGGAGTCCCTGGAGCAGGACGACCGCGGGGTCACCGCCCGCACCCGGGGCGGGGACACGACCTGGTGGCGCGGCAGCCACCTGGTCGGCTGCGACGGCGCCCGCTCCACCGTGCGCAAGCTCCTCGGCATCCGCTTCCCCGGCTGGACCGCCGTCGAGCGGCACGCCGTGGCCGCGCTGCGCGCCGAACTGCCCTGGCCCGGAGAGGCCTTGCTGCACCGCAACCCGCCGTCCGGGCCCGAGGAGATCACCGCCCGGCCGCTGCCCGACGGGATCTGGCGGCTGGACTGGCTGCTGCCGCCGCGCGGGGACCTCGTCACCCCGGACGCCCTCGTCACCCTGATCCGCGACACCCTGGCGCTGTGGTGCGGGGGCAGCACTCCCCCGTACGACCTCATCGACACGGGCGTGCACATCCAGCACCACCGCCTCGCCCGGCGCTGGCGCGACGGCCGGGCCTTCCTCGCCGGGGACGCCGCACACCTGCTGGGCGCGCTCGGCACCCAGAGCGTCGAGGAGGGGCTGCGCGACGCGGAGAACCTGGCCTGGAAGCTGGCCCTGGACTGGCACCAGGGCGCCTCCGACGCCCTGCTCGACAGCTACGAGGGCGAGCGGCGCACGGCAGTCGCCGCCCGGCTGCGCGCCGCCGACCAGACCATGCCCGTCCTGCGCGGCGGAGCCGGCCTGCGCAGCCTCCTGCCGGGTTCGGGCAGGTCGGCCGAAGGCCTGCTGACCGACGGGCACCTGGGCCGGGGCCCCCTGGGCGGCCGGCCGGTGTACGCGCCTCCGGTGGCCGTGCGCGAGGTCCCCACGGACACGGAGCCCGGCGGGCCCGTGGCGAACGTACCCGTCTCCGCGCCCGACGGGTCCACCGTCCCGCTGCGGGACCTGCTGGGCCGGGGGAAGCTGCTGGTGCTGCTGGTGGCGCCGGGCACCGGAGTGTGGGACCGGCGCCACTGGGCGGGGGCCGGGCTGATGCCCCGGCTCGCCGCGGCCGTGACCGCGCTGCCGGTCCCGGCCGAGCTGCTGGTGGCGGACGCCTACCCGGGGGCCCCGGCGCACACCGTGCTCCTGGTACGGCCCGACGGGCACCTCGCCGCGACCTTCGCGGGGGTCCGCCCGGCCGAGCTGTACGCGGCGGCGGACGCGGTGCGGGCGGGTGCTCCGGCGGGCGTCCCCGCCACACCCGCGCCCGTGATCGATTGACCGCCCTCGGCCACTCGTGGTTCACTCGCCGACATGACCGGCAACGACGTACGCCTGTGGCGGAGGGTTCACATGGACCTGCTCCGCTATGCGGGCTGCGTGTGTCGCCCCTCCTGCTGATTCGCCCCTCTCCCGCGCGCCCCGCTGCCCTTCCGGGCCCGCGCGCCCCTTTCGCGAACCCCCAGGACGGTCACGTTCCCATGTCTGCTCCCGTGCCCACGCACGCCCCCGCCCGCACCTCCGCCCCCACCGCGGCGGAACTCCTCGACTTCGCCCTGCGCACCGCCGCCGACCCCGAGATCATCGACTCCCTCCCCCTCGATCCGGAGGGCCGGACCTGGATCCGGCTCGACGGGCCGGGCGGCAGCGAGGCCTGGCTGATCGGCTGGCCGCCGGGCACCGGCACCGGCTGGCACGACCACGCCGAGTCCCGGGGCGCTTTCGCCACCGCCCGGGGCCGGCTCACCGAGCACTCCCTGACGGTGCGGCTGCCCTCGGAGGGGTGGCGGACCCTGGAGCTGACCCCGGAGGTGGACCGCACCCGCAGCCTCGGCGCGGTGACCGGGCGGGCGTTCGGCGAGCACCACGTCCACGAGGTGCTCAACGAGTCCGACTCCGAGCACGCGATCTCGGTCCACGCCTACTACCCGCCGCTCCCGCTGATCCGCCGCTACAGCCGCAGCGGGGCGGTCCTCAGGCTGGAGCACGTCGAGCGCCCGGCGGACTGGCAGTGAGCGGCGGCGCGGCCCCGGTGGGCATCGACGAGCTGCTGGAGCGGGTGCGGGCGACGTACACCCGTGTCGACGCGCGTTCCGCGTACGAGGAGTGGCGGGGCGGGGACGCCCTGCTGGTGGACATCCGCTACCAGGCGCTGCGCGAGCGGGACGGGGTGATCCCGGGGGCGGTGGTGGTGGAACGGAACGAACTGGAGTGGCGGCTGGACCCGCTGGGGTCCCACCGGCTCCCGGAGGCCGTCTCGCACGATGTGCGGGTGGTGGTGATCTGCAACGAGGGCTACGCGTCCTCGCTGGCCGCGGCCTCGCTCCACGCGCTGGGGCTCCGCCGGGCGACGGACCTCACGGGCGGCTACCAGGCCTGGCGCTCCGCGGGCCTCCCGACCGCCCCCGCCTGACGGTCGTCCGCTGCGCGGAGCCGTCTCCCCGCCCCGCCCTTCGCCCGTTCCCC
>NZ_JZWV01000084.1 GCF_000966975.1 Streptomyces katrae
CCTCCGTCCCGTCACCTCGCCGACTGGAGGCCGCGTGCGCGGCCCGTTCGCGTGCGCGAGGCCGTCCGGCCGTGTCCCGAAGGGCTGCGTTTCTGCCACCTCTGTGGCAGTTCGGCCGAAGACCCATGGTCCGGCTGCCACAACCGTGGCAGGATCGGCGGAGCAAGGGCCGCCGTAACGGCTCTTCCTGACGCGGGGGACCAGCCGGTGACAGAAGCCTTCTCCGTGCCGCCCGCCCCCGGTCCCCGGCTGGCGGCGGCCGTCGAGCGGGTCGTCCGCCTGGGCGCCGGGCTCGGCCGGAGCCGCGACGAGATCCTCGGCCCGGAGGCCCTCCATCACGCTTGCGGGGTCCCCCTCGAGGTCGTCCGGGCGCTCCTGCAAGGGCGGCCGGCCGGTGAGCCGGACATCCACGAACGCTTCCGCCAGCGCCTGGACCTGCTCCACGAGACCTGCCGCAAGGACAACGGCCGGAAGTTCTCGCACGGGGAGATCGCCCGGGAGAGCGGTATCTCCCGGCAGCAGGTCCAGGCACTGTTCGGCGGGCACCGCCGGCCGACGATGGACCACTGCGCACGGCTGGAGAGGTTCTTCGGCCGGCCGGCCGGGTTCCTCCAGTCGGAGGACGCCGAGGCCCTGAGCTGCGCCGTGGCCGCCGTCGAGAAGACGCTCCTCCAGGAGCACCGGGAGCGCAGCGAGCGCGACGCACTCGCGGCAGCGCCGGCCGGGGCCGGGCGGCGGCCGAGTCTCTACGAGCGGCACGGCGTCGACGGCATCGCGCTGCGCGCGGCTCTCCTCCCCGACCGGGGGCGCACCAGACTGCTCGAGTGGCTCGACCACTACCTGGACCACTGCATGGACGAGGGCGGGGCCGAGCAGGATCCCGGCCCCGCCGGCGAACGGTCCTGAGGCGAGCCTCCCGGCGCGCGTCGGGAGGCCGGGGAAGCCCGTCGCCGGCCATCCCGGCACGGGGGGGCTTATCGGGCGGCCGGCCGCCGTGGCACGGTACGGACGGGTCGAGAGGAATGCGCGGGGTACGGGTTCCCGCCTCCGCGGAAGAGGGCATTGGGGAGTCACGTGTTCAAGCAGCGGCAGTTACGGCAGTCCGTCAGCGCCATGGTCGGCGGCATCGGCCATCTGAAGTCTCCGGTGCCGGCCGAGGTGATCTGCCGGGCGCTCTGCGACGCCATGGGCCGGCGCAGGGGCCGGAGGATCGAGTTCCGCAGCACCTCCTTCCCTCCGGGCACCGCCAGCGGCCTCGCTCTGGACCTCGGTGACCGGGACCTGGTCGTCGTCGAACAGCGGACCGTCGCCGAACACCAGATCGTCATCACCGGGCACGAACTGCGCCACCTTGAGCTCGGGCACTGCCACCAGCACGTCTCCGAGGGCGCCGTGGCCGCGCGGCTCCTCCACCACGACGCCGATCTGCGGGGGGTGGTCGCGTCGGCGCTGGCGGTCGCCGGCCGGCAGAGCCCCGTGCTGCTGAAGGAGGACGGGACCGCCGCGCGCAGGCACCGGGGCGAGGAACGGGCGGCCGAGCGCTACGGGCTGGAGCTGGCGCACGCCGTACGCCACCTCCTGACCGCCTCCGACGCCCCCGAGCTCGACCGGAACACCCGCTCCGGCCGGATCGAGGCCGCGCTCTGCAACCACGGGATCCGAGGCTGAGCGTGCCCGATCCGACCGTTCTCTTCCCCACCGTGCTGGGCGGCGTGGCCGCCCTGCTCAGGCTGCCCGGTCTGCTGCGCAATCCCCGCGATCCCCTGCTCCGGGCGGTCATGGCCATGCTGCTGTCGGGGGTGGGGGTGTTCTTCTTCACCTCCGTCCCCGTGGTCGCCGAGGTCAACGAGCTCACGGGCGTACCGAACTCCGCGGCCCCCTTCGACTACTTCTGGGCCATGGCCTGCGCGGCCTCGGGCATCGTGCTGATCATCAACTGGCGGGGAGGGTCCCCCGAACGCATCCGGCGGGCCACCCGCTGGTGCATAGCGGCCTACGGGGCGCTCTGCACGGCCATCGCCGTCCTGTTCGCGCTGGCGGAGGCGCCCGTCGAGCGGCTGCGCGACCTGGACACCTACTACGCCAACACCCCGTATATGCGTGAGATGATCGTGCTCTACCTCGTCGGCCACACCGCGGCGTCGACCGTCATGACCTCCCTGTGCTGGCGCTGGCTGCGCCATGTGGGAGGGGAGCTGAGGGCGGGCCTGGCCCTCGTGGTGACGGGCTACGCCCTCGCGATCTGCTTCGGTCTCCTCAAGTTCACCGCCCTGGGCGCGCGATGGGCCGGAGCGGACTGGGACGTCCTCAGTACCGAGGTGGCACGGGCCTGCACCTCGGTGGCCGCTCCCCTCATCGCGATCGGCATGGTGCTCCCGATCGTGGTACGGCGCTTCCGGGGACGCTGGCGGGACTGGACCCACTACCGGCGGCTGGAACCGCTTTCGCGGCTGGTGGGCGGGCTGGCACCGGCTCCGGCGGCGGTCAGCGTGCCGCTGCTGGCGTCGGTGGGCGTACGGCGCCTCCAGCGGGAGTCGCTGATCCACGACGGACTGCTCACCCTGAACCCCTACTTCGACCTCGGCCTCCGGGCCCGCGCACTGGCCGAAGCGGTGGCCCGCGGCGCCACCGCCGACCACGCGGAGGCCGGCGCGGACGCCGCCATGGTCCTCGCCGCGGTGGAGACGATGCGCGCCGACCCCGAGCGACGGGTGATCGCCTCCTCGCGGACCCTTCAGGAACCGGCGGGCAAGGACCGCGACCTGATCCGCATCTCGCAGGCGCTCGTGCACACCTCGAAGAGGGCCGTCGCCGGTCCGGCAGCCGAGGGGGCCGCACGTTGAGCAGTGTCTACTACTACCTCCCCGCCCTCCTGCTGCTGGTCTCCTTCGTGCTCAGGGTGCCCGGGCTCGTGCGGCACTGGCGTGATCCGCTGGTCCGTTCCGTGGGCGTGGTGATCCCGCTCGGCGCGGTGGTCTTCTTCTTCGCCGCGCCGCCGACGGTGTCCGAGGTGAACGCGCTCACCGGCGTCGCCAACTTCTCGGCTCCGCTGGTCTATGCCGTCGTCACCGCCGGGAGCGCCTGCGTCATCAACCTGATGCTGACCTGGCAGGGCGGGCCCGAGGAACGGCGCCGTGCGGCCGCCCTCTGGTGCGCCGGGGTCTACGGGGCGGTGATCGTGGCGCTCCTCGCCCTGTTCGCCCTCGGCAACGCTCCCGTCGAGCGGCTCCGGGACTTCGACACGTACTACTCCACCAGCCCCTACCTGCGCGAGATGATCGTCCTCTACCTCGTCGCCCACGCGGTGGCGACGGCCGTCCTGTCGGTCCTGTGCAGGCGCTGGGCGCGCGAGGTGACCGGTCTGCTGCGCGCCGGGCTCGTCCTCATCGGGACCGGAGGGGTCCTGGGGCTCGGTTACACCGTGGGCAAGCTCGTCGCCGTCGGCGCCCGCTGGACCGGCCACGACTGGGACGGGATCAGCACGACGGTGGCCCCTTCCATGGCCGCCCTCTCCTCGCTGCTGCAGTGCGTCGGGTTCGCCCTCCCCGCCGTCGGCGGGAGCCTGCGCAACCAGTGGAAGCGGTGGTCGCGGTACCAGCGGCTGCGGCCCCTGTGGGAGGTCATGCGCGTGGTCATCCCGTACGAGCTGGTGCGGATCCCCCCGTGGTCCTCGCTGAGCAGGCGCCACCTGCGGCGGACGTGCGACATCCGGGACGGGCTGCGGCTCCTCGCCCCCTACCTGGAAAGGGTCCCGCTGACGGACGCGCCCGGGCCCGCGGCGGGCCCGGGCGCGCTGAAGCCGGAGGCCGCGGCGCACGCCGCACTCGTCGTCGCCGCGTTCGACTCGCTGGGGGCCCGTCCCGGCGGCGCCGGCGCCGGCGGGGTCCAGGGCCTGATCGACAGTGAGGAAGGACTCCTGTGCCTCTCCGACGCGGTGCGGCTCCTGACGCCCCGCGGCGGTCTCACCGGCGCCCACCACGGCCGCCGGAGCGAGGACGGCACGTCGGCGGCCCCGCAGAGGGCGGTGTCATGAACGGCGGTGCCATGAACGGTCCGTGTACCGCTCCCGCACGGACGGTCCGCCGGCGCGCGCTCGTCATCGGCGGGGGGACGGCGGGGATGCTGGCCGCCGCCGCGCTGCGGGGCGCCGTCGACGAGGTCCTCGTCGTCGAGGCCGACGAGCTGCCCGACGGGCCGCTCCCCCGCAAGGGGCTTCCCCAGGCGCGCCACGCGCACATGCTCTGGAGCGGCGGCGTACGGGCCGCCGAAGCGGTCCTGCCCGGGATCACCGCCCGCTGGCTGGCCGCCGGCGCGAACCGCATCCCGACCCCGACGGGCATGGTCGCGCTCACCTCCCAGGGCTGGCTGAGACGCTGGGACCGCGAGACCCACTTCGTCCTGGGATGCAGCCGCGACCTCCTGGACTCCGTCGTACGCGACCACGTCCTGGGCGCAGAGGGGGTCACGGTCCTGCAGCGCACCCGGGTCGAGGGCCTGACCGGCAGCGCGTCCCGGGTCACCGGGGTACGGGTGCGCGGGGCGGACGGCCGAGAGACGGTCCTGGAGGCCGACTTCGTGGTCGACGCGAGCGGACGCGCCTCGCGGGCGCAGCGCCACCTTGAGTCGCTGGGGGTGCGCCCCGCGCCCGAGCGCTCCCTGGACCTCGGCCTGGTGTACGCGACACGGGTGTTCCGCGCCCCGGAGGGAGCCGAGGGGTTCCCCATCGTCAGCGTGCAGTCGGATCCCCGCAGCGGGCGGCCCGGGCAGAGCGCGAGCATCCTGCCGGTGGAGGGCGGGCGGTGGATCGTCACGCAGACGGGAACCAGGGCCGGTGCCCCGACCGGTGACGCCGAGGGCTTCGCGGCGTTCCCGCGCGGGCTCCGCCACCCCGTCGTCGGGGAGATCATCTCCCGCCTCGAACCGCTCACCGGCGTTTCGCTCAGCAGGAGCACCCGCAACACCCGGCGGTACTTCGAGCGGGTACGGGACTGGCCCGAACGGTTCGTCGTCCTGGGCGACGCCCTCGCGGCGTTCAACCCCCTGTACGGGCACGGCATGTCCGTCGCGGCGCAGACGGCCGCCGTCCTGCGCGAGGAGGCCGGGCTGCGCGGTGTGGATGCCCCGGGGTTGGCGCGGCGCGTCCAGCGGGCCATGGCGAAGCCGGTCGGGGCGGCCTGGGAACTGGCCATGGGGCAGGACGTGTTCTACCCGGAGGTCCAGGGCGGCGCTCCGGGACTGCGGGACCGGGTCCTCGCCAGGTACGTGGACCGTCTGGTGAGGACGAGCTGCGGGAGGTTCAGCATGGTGGAGGACCTCACCGACGTCACCTCGCTCCAGGCTCCGCTGACCTCGCTGGTCAGGCCGCGCGTCCTGCTGGGGGCCGTACGGGGGCCGCGGTACCCGCCGCTGAGCGGGCCGCCCCTGACGGCGCGGGAGCTGGCGCTCGTCGGCGGCGGCCGCGGGTGACCGGCGCTCCGACGCGCCAGCTCCCCCGATCCCTTCGCCGGCGGGACCCGGGGGGAGCAAGATGGGACCGGGCAGAGACGCACCGCCTGGTGGGGCGTGATCGCAGTGGGGTGAGGAAGATGGGCTGGCGGCACACGGACGCGGAGACCCCCGTGCGGCGCGGCGCCGACGGGCAGTTCTACGTGGCGGCCCAGGACGTCACCGCGATCCTCCGCGACATGGCACGGACCTTCGACCTGCACGCCCGGTCCGACGGGGGCGCCTGGACGGCCGGAGACCGGACGACCCCGGTCCGTCTGGACGAGGACACGATGCGGACGGTCGCGAGCATCCTGCGCGCCCAGGCCGACGAGATGGACGACCAGCTCATCGCCATCGCCGCGACCAGCACGGCCCGCACGGCCGGCTCCCCTTCGGCCTGGCGCCAGGAGGCGGCGAAGCCGGCTGCGAAGGGCCGGGGCAGGCGGAAGAACTGTGACGGGGCGGCCTGAGGCGGTGAGCCCGGCCCCGGCCCGCCGGCTCCCCCCAAGCGGCCGCCGGGGACGGCCGGCGGACCGTGACAGCGGTCAGGGCCGGTCCAGGCCCCAGGTCTGCAGGACGTACGGCCGGCCCTTCTCCTCGCCCGTGATCGGCGGTACGTCGAGCAGTCGGAACCCCGCCTTGCCGGCCACGGCGACGCTGGCGGCGTTCTCGGCCTCCAGTTCCAGGATCACCTGCCGCACGCCCCACTGCTCGAAGGCGTACGCGGCCATCACCCGCACCGCCCGGGCCGCCAGGCCCTGCCCCCGGTGCGCGGGGCCCACCGCGTAGCCGATCTCCGTGCCCTCGGGGGCGCGGCGCAGCATGACCTCGCCGAGCGGGGCGCCGCCGTCGACGGTGATGGCGAGGAGGATGGTGGTGCCCTCCTGGCGCAGCTGCCGGGCCCGGACGAGCCGTGCGCGGGCGGCCGCTTCGTCGAAGGGCGAGACGATCGGCGTCCAGTACGCGATGTCGGGGTGGTCGAACAGCTCGGGCATCGCGGCGAGGTCCCCCTCCGCCCAGTCGCGCAGGACAAGCCCCTCCCCCGGCAGTTCGATGCGCTCGGGCAGGGACGACGTGGAGCTGCTCATGCTGGAGGACCTCTCTGGCCTGTTCGGGACAAGGCAAGATACCCGGGGGCGGGGCGGGCGCACGCGTGGATTTCCCGTGGAGTGGTCCAGCCAACGGGTGTGCGCTCCCTGACCGGTGAATCCGAGGACGACGGCATGGTAACGGGCGAGGCCCAGTGCCTCGGGCCGACGGGGCGCGGGGGCCATGTCCGCCGACGGGTCAGGGGCCGGCCGGAATCCTGTCCGCCTCTTCCGGCTCCGGCCAGTTTGCCCCGGTCCGCGTGGCGGGTCGCGACCGCCCTTCGATTCCGCTTCGAGGGATTCTCGCTCGGGCCGTGGCAACGTCGTTGCGCCAGGCTCCACTGGGGACGAAAGGATGCAGGAAATGACCAAGTCAAGGCGCAAGTTCGGCATCGCCGCCATGGTGGCCGCGTTGGTGGCCGTGATGATCACCGTCGTGGGACCGCAGGGGGCGAGTGCGCAGGACCAGTCGCGCCGGGGCTGGGACCACTTCGGGTTCGGGGTGCCGTGGGAGGATTCCTACGGGTACTCGCAGGCCATCAGGGCCGGTGACACGGTCTACATCTCGGGTCAGCTGTCGCACGACGCGGCCGGGAACATCGTGGGGGTGGGCGACTTCGAGAAGCAGGTGCGCCAGTCGTTCGCCAACCTGGACAAGGTGCTCGCGCACTACAAGATCCCGCGCAGCCAGATCGTCAGCATGAAGATCTACACCAAGGACCTGCGCAAGAACTTCGACACGGCGGCGCGGCTGCACAAGGAGTACAACGGCAACCACAAGACGACCGACACCATCCTCGGCGTCAGTGACCTGGCCTTCCCCGACCAGCTGGTGGAGATCGAGGCCGTCGCGCTGGTGAAGCCGCGCTCCTGACCGAGCGGGCCGCGCGGTGACCGCCGCGCGGCCGCTCAGCGCACGACGGCGGCTCCGCCGAGTACGGGAGCCGCGACACACCCCATGGAGCAGGACACGGCCGGAGGATCCGGGCCCCGTACGGCGGCCCTGAGCTCCGGCTCGGCGGACATGTGCGCATGCGTCCGAGCACTCGGGCGGCGAAGGCCCTCCACCGGCGTGGGGGGCCTTCCGTCTGCCGCGGGACGGGCTCCCGTTGCGCGGCAGACGAGTACGGTCGGGCAGGGCTTTTCCGGTCAGTAGCGGACCCAGAGGACGATGATGTCCTGGCGGTCGGAGCTGAGGGGCTCGCAGAAGAAGACCGGGCCCTAGGTCTAGGGCAATGCGGTCGACCGGATCCGGTTCCGGTTCTGATGTCGACTCTTGGCGTCAAGGGATTCTTGACAAGTGAGGGGTGTCAAGGTTTCCTTGACGCATGATGTCGATCTTGAAGTCGAGTCGGACTTCGTCCGATGTGTCCTTGGCCGCCGTGATGCCGGTCCCCGTGATGTTGTTCGTGGTGGCGTTCTTGTTCGGTGACCGGCTCGGGGGTGTCGTCTCCGTCGTCCTCGTGGTGGCGGGGCTCGGGGTGCTGGCCTGGGCGGGGGCCGTCACCCGGGCGAAGGCCGGGGAGCGGGCCCGGCGGGACGAGGCCGTGCTCGACGCGCTCGAGCCGCTCGCGGGGCTGCGCCGATGAGTGACGGACCGCTGCTCCACCCCGCGGAGATGGACCGGATCCGGGAGGGGATCGCCGCGGCCGTACTGGAAGCGCCCGAGGGGCTGGCCGCGTCGCTCGAGCACGACGCCCACGGGTACCTGCGGCTGGTGGACGCCTCGCGCGTCGGTGCCGAGGAGGCGAGCCGGCTGCTGCGCGAGGCCGTTCAGGGTGCCAGGGCCGCCGGCCACTCCTGGGACACCGTGGGCCGGGTGCTGGGAGTGAGCCGTCAGGCCGCCCAGCAGCGGTTCGCGAGCAAGGCCGCGGCCGCGCCGGCCGCCGGAGGGACGGACGGCCCGGCGCGCCGCACCCTCAAGGGGCTGTCCGCGTTCAACGAGATGACCGCCCTGGAAGAGGCCGGCCGCGACGGCTGGCACCTGGTCGGCTACGGCCCCCTCTTCCACACGGTGGAGGCGTCCGGCCGGCCGTGGGAGCACTGCCGGGTCACCCTCCCGTCCGGCGCGCGGCAGCGGCGGATGCAGGACGAGGGGTGGATCCCGGTGGGTGCGGGATGGTTCCCGTGGCGGTACTACAAGCGGCCCCTCGGGTCCGACGGCTGACACGCGGGAGGAAATTCCCTGTTGGGGGCGGTGGGCCCCGGAGCAGAATCGGGTCATGGACGAGATGGGGGAGTTCCGGGAGGCCGTGGCCCGGTCGGCGGCCGGCGGGGGTGCCTTCGGGGAGGCGGCCCCTGGAGTGCGGGGGGCCGTGCTCGTGGAGGGGCCCAGTGACCACGCCGCGCTGGAGGCGCTGGCCCGGAGGCTCGGCAGGGACCTGGAGGCCGAGGGGATCTGCGTGCTGTCCATGGGCGGGGCGACGAACGTCGCGCGCTACGCCGAGCTCCTGGGGCCGCCGGGCCTGGGGCTGCGCCTCACCGGGCTGTGCGACGAACAGGAGCGGCCCTTCTACGACCGTGCGCTGGAGGAGGTCTTCGTCTGCGTCAAGGACCTGGAGGAGGAGCTGATCCGGGCGCTGGGCGTGGCGAGGGTGGAGGAGATCGTCGAGGCCGAGGGGGAACTCGGGCCCTGGCGGACCTTCACCCGCCAGCCCGCACAGCGGGGGCGCAGCCCGGAGCAGCGGATGCGGCGCTTCCTCGGTACGCAGAGCGGGCGGAAGATCCGTTACGGGCGGCTGCTGGCCGGGGCCCTCGACCCCGCGTCCGTCCCCGGCCCCCTGGACGCGCTGATCGGACGCCTGTAGCCGCCCGGCGGTGCGGGCACGGACTCCCGTGCCCCGGGGTTGCCCCCTGCTCGAAGGGCCTCGAAGGGCCTCGAAGGGCTTGGGGGAGCGTGCCGGGCGCCGGGGGCGGCGCCGTGCGGCACTTCCGTGACACCCCCTACCCCGCCTGGAGGGCCGCCAGGCGCTGTGCGAAGGGGGTGAGCGCGGCCGCCGGGGACGGCGGCAGGGAGGTGACGGCTCCGGTGGGGGAACGGGGGGCGGTGGCCGGGGCGGTGACGGGGTGGGGGGTCAGGAAGCGGGCGAGTTCGGTGCCCGCGCGGGTGATGCGGCGGGCCAGGCCCTCCTCGCCCCAGTCCTCCGAGGCGGCGTACACGGCGGTGGGGACGACGAGGGCGCGCAGGTAGGTGAAGAGGGGCCGCAGGGCGTGTTCGGTGACCAGGGAGTGCCGGGCGGTGCCGCCGGTCGCGCCGAGGAGTACGGGCGTGCCAGTGAGGGCGTCCTTGTCGAGGAGGTCGAAGAAGGACTTGAACAGGCCGCTGTAGGAGCCGGCGAAGACCGGGGTGACGGCGATCAGGGCGTCCGCGGCCGCCACCGCGTCGAGGGCCGCGGCGAGGCGGGCGGACGGGAAGCCGGTGGTGAAGTGCTGGGCGATCTCCGTGGCGAGTTCCCGGAGTTCGATCACCTCGGGCCCGGCGTCCGGGCGGGCGGGGGCGGCCGCGGCTTCGAGGGTCGCGGCCGTGAGGCGGTCGGCGAGGAGGCGGGTCGAGGAGGGGGAGCTCAGGCCCGCGGAGACGACGACGAGTTTCATGCGCGGGTCTCCTCGTGGGCGGTGGCCGCCGCGGCCGCGACGCGGGCCGCGTGGGTGGGGGCGTCCGGGACGCCGGCGGGGCGGAGGTTCGCGAACTCCTTGCGCAGGACGGGGACGACCTCTTCGCCGAGGAGGTCGAGCTGCTCCAGGACGGTCTTCAGGGGCAGGCCGGCGTGGTCGACGAGGAAGAGCTGGCGCTGGTAGTCGCCGGCGTAGTCGCGGAAGGAGAGGGTGCGCTCGATGACCTGCTGCGGGGATCCGACGGTGAGGGGGGTCTGGGAGGTGAACTCCTCCAGGGAGGGGCCGTGGCCGTAGACGGGGGCGTTGTCGAAGTACGGGCGGAACTCGCGGACCGCGTCCTGGGAGTTGCGTCGCATGAAGACCTGGCCGCCGAGGCCGACGACGGCCTGTTCGGGGGTGCCGTGCCCGTAGTGGGCGTAGCGCTCGCGGTACAGGTTGACCATCTGCCGGGTGTGGGAGGCGGGCCAGAAGATGTTGTTGTGGAAGAAGCCGTCGCCGTAGTAGGCGGCCTGTTCGGCGATCTCGGGCGAGCGGATGGAGCCGTGCCAGACGAAGGGGGCGACGCCGTCGAGGGGGCGGGGGGTGGCGGTGAAGGACTGGAGCGGGGTACGGAACTTGCCCTTCCAGGTGACGGTGTCCTCGTCCCAGAGGCGGCGCAGGAGGGCGTAGTTCTCGATGGCGAGGTCGATGCCGTCGCGGATGTCCTTGCCGAACCAGGGGTAGACCGGGCCGGTGTTGCCGCGGCCCAGCATCAGGTCGACGCGGCCGTCGGCGACGTGCTGGAGCATCGCGAAGTCCTCGGCGATCTTCACCGGGTCGTTGGTGGTGATCAGCGTCGTGGAGGTGGAGAGGATCAGGTTCTCGGTGCGCGCGGCGAGGTAGCCGAGCAGGGTCGTCGGCGAGGAGGGGACGAACGGCGGATTGTGGTGCTCGCCGGTGGCGAAGACGTCGAGGCCGACCTCCTCGGCCTTCTGCGCGATGGCGAGCATGGCCTTGATGCGCTCGTGCTCGCCGGGCGCGCGTCCGGTCGTCGGGTCGGTGGTGATGTCGCCGACGGTGAAGATCCCGAACTGCATGGCTCCCCTTCCAAGGTTGTTTATGTTTCAACTATACCGGGGAACGGAGGGTGCGTCCGGGGTATTCCCGGGGGTGCGGGAGGGCGCTGTCGTCCGTACCGGCGGCCGGGGCGGCGGTAGGGTGCGGGGCGTGTCCGGGACTGAGCGGGATCTCGTCGGCTACGGGGCCGTGCCGCCGCATGCGAGGTGGCCCGGCGGGGCGCGGGTCGCCGTGAGCCTGGTGCTGAACTACGAGGAGGGCGGCGAGCGCAGCGTCCTGGAGGGGGACGACGGCTCCGAGGGGTACCTGCACGAGATCGTGGGCGCGCCGCCGGTGGCGGGCGGGCGGGACCTGAACGTGGAGTCGATGTTCGCCTACGGGGCCCGGGCCGGGTTCTGGCGGGTGCACCGGACCCTCTCCGCGCACGGGGTGCCGCTCACGGTGTTCGCGGTGGGGCGGGCCCTGGAGCGCAATCCCGACGCGGCACGGGCCATGGGGGCCGCCGGCTGGGAGGTGGCGGGGCACGGGTGGCGGTGGATCGACTACCGCGAGGTGCCCGAGGAGGCCGAGCGGGCCGACATCGCGCGCACGGTCGAGACGATCGGGCGGCTCACCGGGCGCCGGCCCGTGGGCTGGTACACCGGGCGGACCAGTCCCCGTACGCGCCGGCTGGTGGCGGAGGAGGGCGGGTTCCTGTACGACTCCGACGACTACTCCGACGACCTGCCGTTCTACGCCGCGGCGGGCGGGCGGCCGCACCTGGTGGTGCCGTACGGGCTCGACGCCAACGACTTCAAGTTCCTGATCGTGCACGGGTTCACCACCGCCGACGACATGCTCGCGTACCTGGTCGACACCTACGACACGCTGCACGCGGAGGGGGCCGACCGGCCGCGCATGATGAGCGTCGGCCTGCACTGCCGGATCATCGGGCGGCCCGGGCGGATCCGGGCGCTCGACGGGTTCCTGAGGCACGTCGCGCAGCTCGGCGGGGGGTGGGTGGCCACGCGCGAGCAGATCGCGCGGCACTGGCTCGCCACGCACCCGCCGGACTGAGCCGGCGGGGACGAGACCTGCCGGTGCCGGCGCCCCGGTGACGGGGCGCCGGCACCGTTGCGGGCGGGCCGTTCCTTCAGCGGGCGGCCGCCGCAGCCGGGGCGGGAGCGGCAGCGGGAGCGGAAGCCGCCCGGTGCTTGCGGGTGTGGTCGCGGAGCAGGAGGCAGACGGCCGCTCCGGCGGCGAGGACGAGCACCGGCAGGACCGCGGTGGTGTGCAGGGTCGCGGTGAAGGCGACGGCGTAGGTCTTGCCGGTCGCCAGCTCGGCGGCGAGGCGGCCCTGGAGCAGTGCGCCGACCGCGGCCGCGCCGACCACCGAACCGATCTGCCGGACCGTGTTGTTGACCCCGGAGGCGGCACCGGCCAGGTGGGGCGGGACGTGGCGCATGGCCTCGGTGGACATGGGGGCGATGATGCAGCCGACGCCGAGACCGGTGACGAGGGTGGCGGGGACGAAGGCGTACCAGGCGGTGGCGGGTGCGGCGATCAGGGCGATGGCGACGATGCCCGCGGTGTAGCAGGCGAGTCCGGCCAGCAGGACGTACTTGCCGCCGAAGCGGTCGGCGAGCCGGCCCGCGAAGGGTCCTACGGTCATCGACACCAGGGAGGACGGGGCGAGGACCAGGCCGGCCTTGATCGCGCTGAGGCCGAGGACGGACTGCAGGTAGAGGTTGAACGGCAGGACCAGCCCGAGCATGGCCACGGAGACCAGGCCGACCAGTGCCGTCATCGCGGTGAAGTTGCGGTCCCGGAAGAGGGCGAAGGGGATGAGGGGCTCGCGGTCCTGCCGACGGCGCTGGTGCAGCAGGAAGGCGACGGCCATGGCGGCGCCGGCGGCCAGCAGGGCCCAGATTCCCGCGCCCCACTGGTAGTGCTGTCCTTCCTGGAGGCCGAAGGCCAGGCAGAACAGGGCCGCGCCGGAGAGCAGCACGCCGGTGAGGTCGAAGCGGTGGGTGCGGGCGGGCCGGATGTCGGGGACGACCAGGAAGGTCAGGGCGAGCGCGGCGAGGCCGATCGGAACGTTCACCAGGAAGATCCAGCGCCAGCCGACGGTGGAGACCAGGATGCCGCCCAGGGTGGGTCCCGAGAGGGTGGCGAGGCCGGCGACCATGCCCCAGACGCCCATGGCGGTGCCGCGCCGGGCGGCGGGGAAGACGGAGACGATGAGGGTCATCGTCTGAGGGGTGAGCAGGGCCGCGCCCACGCCCTGGACGACGCGGGCGGCGATCAGCGCGGTGGCGCCGGGTGCGAGCCCGCAGCCGACGCTGGCGAGGGTGAACACCGCGAGCCCGGCGGCGAAGAGGGTGCGGGGTCCGTGCAGGTCGCCGAGCCGGCCGGCGGTGATGATCAGCGCGGAGAGGGCCAGTGCGTAGCCGCTGACCACCCACAGGGTCTGGCCGAGCGAGGCCCCGAGGCCGCTCATCATGCCGGGGATCGCGATGTTCACGATCGTCAGGTCGAGCAGGGTCATGAAGAACCCGAGGGAGAGGGTCACCAGGACCGCCCAGGGGTTCGCTCGCCACTTCTGCACGGTCCGCTCCTTCTTCTGCGTTGCCGTCGGTCAGGCCGTCCGGGGACGACAATAACCCATCTTTTTCGATGTATCTAGATCGATGTATCTAGCGAGATGTATTCTGGGAGCATGAACGCAGTAGAGCTGTTCCTGCTGGGGCGCACCCTGATGAAGATCGGCGAAGGGGCCATGCCCGAACCCCAGGGCGGAGGCCGCCACGGCGGGAGCGTCCGGTCCGTCCTCATCGTGGCCAGCGACGTGGCCGCCCATGCCGACAGCGCGGTGGGAGAGATCGCCACCCGCACCGGCCTGCCCCAGAGCCAGGTCTCCACCGCCGTCGCCCGCCTCAAGGAGGCCGGGGCCGTCGTCACCGCCCCCGACCCCGCAGACCGGCGCCGCATGCTGGTCCGTCAGGCCCCCGAGGTGTCCGGCCGGGTGGCGCAGGTGCGGGCCGGCAGCGTCGAGGACGCCCTCACCACCGCCCTGGGCGAAGCCGCCCCCGAGCACCTCCAGGAGGTCGCCGACGCCCTGGAGGTGCTGGCCCGTCACCTTCCGCCGCAGGCCATGACCCGGTTGCAGAGCTGAGGGTCAGCCGAACCGGCCGGCCTGGTGGTCGCCGGCAGCGTCTCGCCCAGGGGGCGGGCGGGACGGCGCGGAGGCCGGCGCCCCTGTCGGGGTGCCGGCCTCCGGGGTGTCGGGGGGGCGGGGTCAGACGGCGGGTTCGGGTTCGGGCTGCGGGGTGGGGGCGGGCTTCCTGTCGCGCATGACCACCGTGGCCAGCAGGGCGGCGGCGAGGAGGCCGGCGGCGCTGAGGGTGAAGGTGGTGGCCATCGCCGAGGTGAAGGCCTCGCGGGCGGTGCGCAGCAGGCCGCTGTCACCGGGGGCGGCGGCCAGGGCGCCGGCGAGGGAGTGCCGGGCCCCGGCGGGGGCGTCGGCGGGCATCTTCGCCGTGTAGCCGCTGGTGAGCAGGGAGCCGAGGATCGCGATGCCGAGGGCGGTGCCGGCCTGCTGGATGGTGTCGTTGAGGGCCGAGCCGACGCCGGCGTGCTCCTCGGGGATGGTGCCCATCAGGGCGCCGACCGCGGCCGGCATGGCCAGGCCCGCGCCGAGGCCGAGGAGGCCGAGGGCGACGGCCGGGACGGTGAAGCCGGTGTCGGCGGTGACGGTGGTCAGGAGGGCGAAGGAGGAGGCCATCACGAGCATGCCGGCCAGGATCAGGGGGCGGTTGCCGATCCGGGCGGCGAGGCCGGCGCCGGCGCCGTTGCCGATGAGGGCGGCGACGGCCAGCGGCACGAAGGCGAGGCCCGCCTTGAGGGGCGAGTAGCCGAGGACGAACTGCAGGTACTGGGTGAGGACCAGCAGCAGGCCGCCGTTGCCGATCTGGACGAGGGTCAGCGAGAGCGAGCCGCCGCTGAAGTTGCGGTTCCCGAAGAGGAACAGGGGGACCATCGGGGAGTCGGTGCTCCGCTCCCAGAGCACGAAGCCTGCGAGGGCGACGACGGCGACGGCGAGGGTGAGGGCGGAGCGGCCGCCGAAGGCGCCGTGCTGCGGGATCTCGATGATCCACCAGACCAGGGCGGTCATTCCGGTGGCGGACAGGACGGCGCCCAGCGGATCGGGCTTCTTCCAGGGGCCCTTGGACTCCGGCATCAGGGTGAGGGCGGCGACCACGGCGAGGACGACGACGGGGACGTTGATCAGGAAGATCGACTGCCAGGAGAACCGGTCGATCAGGACGCCGCCGAGGACGGGGCTGCCGACCAGGCCGAGCATGGCGACGGAACCCCAGGCGGCCATGGCCTTCGGCCGCTCCTCGTCGTCGAAGACGGTGATGAGGATGGAGAGGGTGGAGGGCATGATCAGCGCGCCGCCGACGCCCATGACGACGCGTACGGCGATGACTTGGGCGGGGTCGGCGGCGAAGCTCGCGGCGAGCGAGGCGGCACCGAAGAGCAGCAGGCCGATCAGCATGATCCGGCGGCGGCCGAACCGGTCGCCGAGGCTGCCGGAGGTGAGCAGGAGGCCGGCGAAGACCAGGACGTAGGAGTCGAGGATCCACTGGGTGTCCTGGGCGCTCGCTCCGAGGTCGGCGGTCATGGACGGGACCGCGACGGTCAGCGCCATGGAGTCGACGACGAGGACCAGCGAGCTCAGGCACAGCACGATCAGGATCCACCAACGGCGTGGATTGCGGGTTTCCATGGTGGTTCCCTCTCGGTTTCCTCGGCGGGCCGGCGCCCGAGCGGCGTACGGCGTTGCTTGATGCGAACACCGTACGCATGATGGAACGGTGTTCGCAAGAGCCTTTCCCTGTACGCACAAAGGCCCTCCGGCCCGAACGGGCCGGAGGGCGGGTGGTGGTGAGGGCGGGTCAGACGGTGGCGAGGAACTCCCGGACCGCGGCGGCGAAGCCCTCGGGGTCGGCCTGCTGGACGAAGTGGTCGGTGTCCAGGGCCCGGTAGGCCGTGCGGGGGCGGCGGGCGGTCATGGCCCGGGCCTGCTCCTCGGGCAGGACCTGGCTGCGCAGGCCGTGGATCAGGAGGGCGGGGCAGTCGGTGGCGAGCCACTGCCGCCAGTGGTCGCCGTGGACCAGCGTCTCGGAGTCGACCGTGTCCTGGGGGTGGAAGGGCAGCCTCCAGCCGGAGCCGTCGGACAGCGGGCGCAGCACCGGCCCGAGGACGGCGGCGAGGGGGCCGCAGGAGGCGGCGAGTTCCTCGCGGGTGGGCGCCGTGTAGGGGAAGTCCAGCACGAAGGCGAGGGGGCTCGCGCCGTGGTCGGGCAGGTCGGCGGCGGTGTCGACGTCGATCAGCGCCTCGACCAGCTCCGGGCGTTCGGCGGCCAGGTGGTACGCGTTGACCGCGCCGAGGGAGTGGCCGAGGAAGACCGCCCGGTCGATGCCGAGGTGGTCGAGGAGGGCGACGAGGTCGGCGAGGTAGCCGGCACGGGTGTACTCGGGGGCGCGGTCGGAGTCGCCGTGGCCGCGCTGGTCGGGGGCGATCACCCGCCACTCGGGGCCGAGGGCGGCGGCCAGGGCCGTGAAGGAGGCGCCCTCGGAGAGGTGGCCGTGGAGGGCGACCAGGGGGCGGCCCGTGCCGCCGAAGTCCAGGTAGGAGAGGGCGCGGCCGTCGACGGTCAGGGTGGCGCGGGTCGGCTGGGCGGTGGCGGCGGCGACGGCGTTCATGTCGGGGCTCCCTGGATCGGATCGGGGTGGGCGGGCTTGCCGAGATCGACTATACGCATGTCTATGACAGTTGTTCAATACGATCGTCCAATACAGCCGTATGAATCGCTGCCGGTGCGGGCCGAGAGGGAATTGAGGAGGTCACGAGCCCGGGCTCCGATGCTGTCCGCCAAGGCCGGACGAGGGGTGGGGGAACGCGATGGGTCACTGTCCGCAGGACGACCGCGGCGGCCCCGACCCGCACCTCGGCCGGTACGCCGCCCGCACCGCGGGCATGACGGCCTCGGAGATCCGGGCGCTGTTCGCGGTGGCCAGCCGGCCGGAGGTGGTCTCGCTGGCCGGCGGGATGCCGCATCTCGCCGCGCTGCCGCTGGAGGAACTCGCGGCCCAGAGCGCGCGGATCATCGCCGAGGAGGGCCTGACGGCGCTGCAGTACGCCTCGGCGCACGGCCTGCCCCTGCTGCGGGAGCAGATCTGCGAGGTGATGGCGCTGGAGGGCGTCGCCGCCCGTCCGGACGACGTCGTGGTGACGGTCGGCTCGCAGATGGGCCTGGACCTGGTGGCCCGGCTGTTCTGCGATCCGGGTGACGTGGTGGTAGCCGAAGGCCCCTCGTACGTCGGCGCGCTGGGCTCCTTCGCCGCCTACCAGGCGGAGGTGGTGCACGTGCCCGTGGACGGGCACGGGCTGGTGCCGGACGGGCTGCGGGCGGCGCTGCGGCAGGCCAGGAACGCCGGGCGGCGGGTGAAACTGCTGTACACGGTGCCGAACTTCCACAACCCGTCCGGGGTGACGCTGGCGGCCGGACGGCGGGCGGAGGTCCTGGAGATCTGCCGCGCGTCCGGCGTGCTGGTGGTCGAGGACAACCCGTACGGGCTGCTCGGCTTCGACGGCCGCGTCCGCCCCGCGCTGCACTCCCTGGACCCGGAGAACGTGGTCTACCTGGGCTCGTTCTCGAAGACCTTCGCCCCCGGCCTGCGGGTCGGCTGGGTGCTGGCGCCGCACCCGGTGCGGGAGAAACTGGTGCTGGCGGCGGAGTCGGCCATGCTGTGCCCGCCCACGCTGAACCAGATGATCGTCTCGCGCTACCTGGCCACGCAGGACTGGCGGGGCCGGATCGAGTCCTTCCGGGAGATCTACCGCGAGCGCCGCGACGCCATGCTCGACGCCTTGGAGGAGTACCTGCCGCCGGGATGCACGTGGACCGAGCCGGACGGCGGGTTCTACGTGTGGGTGAAGGTGCCCGAGGGCGTGGACACGAAGGCGATGCTGCCGCGGGCGGTGGCCGCGCGGGTGGCGTACGCCCCGGGCACCGGGTTCTACACCAACGGGCTGGGCAGCCGCCGGATGCGGCTGTCCTACTGCTACCCCACGCCGGAGCGGATCCGCGAGGGCGTCCGCCGGCTGGCCGCCGTCCTGGAGGCCGAACCGGCCCTCGCGCACGCCTCCGCGGCCGCGGGCCCCGGCCGCACGGCGGGGCGGCGCGCGCTCGCACCGGAAGCGGTCTGACCGGGGCGGGACCCGTGGGGGCGACCGCCAGACGAAGGGACACGACAGTGAACAGCACCTGGTTCCGGCGCTACACCGCGGACGCGGGGCACGGTCCGCGGCTGGTGTGCTTCCCCCACGCGGGGGGCTCGGCGACGGCGTACAAGCCCCTGGCGCACGCGCTGGACGGGGAGCTCGACGTGGTCTCCGTGCAGTACCCGGGCCGTCAGGACCGGTTCGAGGAGACGCCGTTCACGGACCTGGAGCCGCTGGTCGAGGCGGTGGCCGGGGAACTGGCCCGGGGCCTGGCCGCCGACCCGGGACGGCCGTACGCCCTGTTCGGCCACAGCATGGGCGCGCTCGTCGCGTTCGAGACGGCCCGCCGCCTCGAAGGGGCCGGACTCCCCGGCCCTCAGCGGCTGTTCGTCTCCGGCCGGGGCGCGCCGGACACCCGTTCCGGCGCCCACTACCTGCGCTTCGAGGACGCCGACGTGCTGGCGGAGGTGCGCGGGCTGAGCGGCACCGACCAGGGGCTGCTGGACAACCCCGAGGTGCTGGAGATGGTGCTGCCGGCGCTGCGCGCGGACTACCGGGCCGTCGGCACGTACGTCTGGCGCGGTGGCGGGCCGCTCGCCTCCCCGGTGACGGCCCTGGTCGGGGACCGGGACCCGATGGTGACGGTCGGGGAGGCCTGGGCGTGGCGGGAGCACACCACGGGCGGATGCGCCCTGGAGGTCTTCCCCGGCGGCCACTTCTACCTCCAGGACCAGCTGGGCCCGGTCGCCTCGGCCGTCACCGAGGGTCTGCTCGCCCGGGCCTTCGCCTTCTGACCATCCCCACCGGAGACGACGGACGGGCCGGGGGATCCTGCGGGATCCCCCGGCCCGTCCGCCGTGTGTCCGGGGCCCGGTGGCCGGCCGGAACCGGCCGGCCCGGGCCCCGGTCAGAGGACGGCGCCGTCCTTCGTCCTCCTGCGCAGGCTCGGCCGGCTGGAGCGGGCGAGGTCCTTCCACATGTCGGACAGACCGGTGACGGTGCGCGCCGCGAACAGCCTGCGGATGGACACCTCCTGGTTCAGCTCCGCCCTGATCAGGCCGACCAGCCGGATGGCCCGCAGGGAGTTGCCGCCGAGGTCGAAGAAGTCGTCGTCGATGCCCACCCGGTCGAGCTCCAGCACCTCGGCGAACGCCTCGGCGAGCACGCGTTCGGTGTCGTTGCGCGGTGCCCGGTAGGTCCCGGCGGCGGACTCGGGCTCCGGCAGCGCCGCCCGGTCCAGCCTCCCGTCCGCCGTCACCGGCAGGCCGTCGAGGACGGTGAACACGGAGGGCACCAGGGACTCCGGCAGCCATCCGGCGGCGAACCGGCGCAGTTCCTCGGCCGATACGGTCCGGCCGGGCACCGGGACCACGTAGGCCACCAGCTGCTGGCGGCCCGCGCCGTCCTGCCGGACGGCCGCCGCGGACCGCGCCAGCCCGGTGTGCTCGGCGAGCACCTCCTCGATCTCGGCCAGTTCGACCCGGACGCCGCGCACCTCCGCCCGGGTGCCTGACGCGCCCACGTACTCCAGGAGGCCGTCGCTGCCCCACCGCACCCGGTCCCCGGTCCGGTACATCAGCGCGCCGGGCGGACCGGCGGGGCAGGGCACGAAGCGCTCGGCCGTCAGTGCGGCCCGCCCCGGATAGCCCCGGGCCACGCCGGGTCCGGCCACGTACAGCTCGCCGACGACGCCGACCGGGACGGGCGTGAGGCCCGGCCCGAGGACGTGCAGGGCGGCGCCGTCCGCCGGGCGGCCGACCGCGCCCGCGTGGCGCACCGGTTCGCCGGCGGCCAGCACGTGGCCGGCGGCGAACACGGTGGTCTCCACCGGGCCGTGGCCGTGGACGATCGTCAGGCCGGGGCAGGCCTCGCGGACCCGGCGCAGCGCGGCCGCGGGTGCGCGGTCGCCGCCGGTCCACACCTCGCGCAGCCCGGCGAGGCGTTCGGGGCGGTCCGCCGCGACCGCCGAGAACAGGCCCGCGGGCAGCCACACCGTGGAGATCCCGTCGCGCTCGCACGCCTCGGCGAGGGTGTCGACGTCGAGTCCGCCGGGGGGAGCGACGACCACCCGGCCGCCGTTCAGCAGGGGCGCCCAGAGTTCGAGGGCGAGGGCGGGGCCGGTGTGCGGGGCGTGCCACAGCACGGTGCCGCGGCCGGTCCGCCGGCGCTCATGGACAAACCGTGCCAGGCCGCGGTGCGTCAGGGCGACGGCGGCCCCGCCGGCCGGTGCGGAGCCGGGCAGCACTGCGGAGCCGGGCAGCACGGCCAGCAGGCCGGCCGGGCGCGGCGCGGGCGCGTCCTGCGGTACGGGGGCGCCGGCCTGGGAGAGGAGCTCCTCGAACACGGCCACCGGCAGGCCGGGGGCGTCCGGGAGCGCGGCGGGAGCGCCGGTGAGCAGGAGGCGCGCCGAGGCGGCGGCGGCCAGTTCAGCGGTCCGCCCGGCCGGGGCGGCCGGGTCGAGCGGCAGGTAGGCCCCGCCCGCCTTCACCACGCCCAGCAGGGCGACGGCCAGGTCCGCCGAGCGGGGCAGCGCGACCGCCACGACCGTCTCGGGCCCGACGCCCAGCCGGTGCAGCGCTCCGGCCAGGCGGGAGGCGCGTGCGTCCAGTTCGCGGTAGGAGAGCGCCAGGTCGCCGGAGACGAGCGCGAGGGCGTCGGGGTCCCGCCGGACCTGCTGGGCGAACAGCTCCGGAATGGTCGCTTCCGCACCGGGTGCGTCCGGGTCGTCCGTGGCGTCGGGGCCGGCCGTGGTGGCCGGGGCCGCCGGCAGCTGGTCCCGTCCGGCGGCGGCCACCGCGTCCAGGGCGCCGACCGGCCGGTCGGCGCCGGCCACGGCGGCACGGACGTAGGCGATCAGCTCCTCGCCGATGAAGCGGAGTTCCGCGCGGTGGTAGAGGCCGGCGGGGGCGTCGAGCCGGACGTACAGGTCGCTGTCGGCGCTCCCGTCGGTGTAGACGCCGATCGACAGCTCCTCGAAGGTGCCCGTCGTCGCGCCGGAGTAGCGTGCCGGGCTGTCGCCGAAGTGGAGCTGCTCCGCGAACTCGACGACGTTCACGACGGCGCCGAAGCTGCCGCGGCCGCTCAGCACGGTTCCGGCGGCGCGCTGGATGTCCGAGTAGTGGCAGGCGGTGTGGTCGAAGATCTCGTAGGTCTCGTCGGCGAGGGTCTCGGCGACCTCGGCGAAGGTGGCACCGAGCGGCACCTTCGCGCGGACCGGGACCACGTTCACGGCCAGGCCCGGCGTCCGGCTCGCCACCCCGACCCGGTTGCTCACGGCCAGGGAGAACAGGAACTCCGGCCGGTCGCAGCGGTGCCGCAGGAAGACGGCCGCGGCGGCGGTCAGCAGCTGCGAGGTCCACACGCCCATGGACCGCGCGGCCTCGGTCCAGGTGTCCGCCTCGGCGCGCGGAACGGTCAGCGTCCGGCTCACCATGCCGATGGTCTCGGCCACTTCCGACCAGCGGTCGGCGCTGCTCAGCGGCTCGCAGAGCACGGCGCGCTGCGCGTCGGAGAGGGCGACGCGCGGGACCTGCGCGGGCGCGGGGGCGTCCCGCAGGTAGTCGCGCCAGAAGGCGGTGTCCTCGGTGAAGCGGGGGGAGGAGAGGTACTCCACCGCCTCGGCCGCGAAGGACTCCACGTCCCACGGGTGCGCCGGCTCCGGCACCCGTTCCCCGCGCACCAGCGCGGTGTACACCTCGGCGAGCCGCCGCGAGAGCAGGCCGCCGGCGCCGAAGCCGTCGGAGATGAGGTGGTGGTAGGCGATCACCAGGAGGGAGCGGTCCGCGGCGAGCCTGACGACGCCGAGCCGGAACAGCAGGTCCCGCTCCAGGTCGAAGGGTTGGCGGACCATCTCGGCCAGGGCTTCGCGGGCGGCCCGTTCGGGGTCGGCCTCGGCGGTGAGGTCGAGGAGGAACGGCTGCCAGTCCCCCAGGTCCCGGGGGACCAGCCGCAGTCCGGCGCCCTCGTCGACGAAGTTGACGCGCAGGACCTCCGCCTCGGCCATCACGTGCAGGAACGCGGAGCGGATGGCCTCCCCGTCCAGCCCGCCGGCCACGTCCCACATGGTCAGCGCGTGGTTGGGCGTGTCGGGCGCCATCTTCTGCGCCCGCCACATCCCTTCGTGCGCGGACGACACACCGAACGAAGGCACACAGATCAACCCCTCAGCAGACAGGCCCGGGAATCGGCGGAACTCGCGGATCTCCCCCACCTTCGGGGAAGCGGTCCGGCCGTTCAAGACACCTGGGTGCCGGGCGGGACGGGCCGCCGCCGGGCCCGGGGCGTCCCGCCGGCGGGACAGCGCCCGCGCGGCCCGGCCGCCGCGGGATCAGCTCGGTGCGGCCGTGGCCAGCGAGGCCGCGATGTGCCCGGCGATGCGCCTCGGCGAGGGCTGGCGCAGCACCAGGTTCGCCCGGAGCTTCAGTCCGGTCGAGGCGGTCAGACGCTTGCTCAGCTCCGCGGACAGCAGGGAGTCGAACCCGATCTCCTTGAACTCCTGGTCGGGGTCGACCGAGGCGCTGGAGGCGTGTCCGAGGACGACGGCGACCTTCTCCAGGACGTGTTCGAGCACGAGCGCCCGCGCGTCCTCCTCGGAGAGGGCGGCGAGCCGCTCCGGCAGGGGGACGGCGTGCTCCCCGCCGGCGGCCGGGTCCGCGGCCGGGACCTCCGCCCGCTCCGCCACGGGCGCCGGCGCGGCCGTGGGCGTGGAGGCCAGCCAGTACGGCCGGCGCTGGAAGGCGTACGTGGGGAGGTCCGCCCGCGGGCGCTCCCCGAACAGGGCGCTCCAGTCCACGGAACCGCCGCGGACGTGGAGTCCGGCCAGTGAGCCCAGGACGGACTCCACCTCGTCTCGGTCGCGCCGCGAGGAGGACAGGACCAGCGCGTCGTCGAGGTCCTCGACGATCTCCTGGACGGGGACGGTCAGCACCGGGTGCGGGCTCATCTCGATGAACACCCGGAAGCCGTCGTCGGCCAGCCCCCGGACGGAGGATTCGAAAAGCACCTTTTCGCGGAGGTTGTCGTACCAGTACTCGGCGTCCAGCCGTGCGGTGTCGATGACCTCGCCGTACAGGGTCGAGCAGAAGGGGACCGCAGACGGCCGCGGGCGCACCCCGGCGAGCGGGCCGGTCACCTGCTCGCGGACCCGGGCCACGTGGTGGGAGTGGGAGGCGTAGTCCACGGCGATCCGCCGGGCCTGGACCCCGTCGGCCTTCATCTTCTCGACGAACTCGTCCAGTGCGTCCGGCTCCCCGGAGACGACCACCGAGCGGGGCCCGTTGACGACGGCGACGCCCAGCCGGCCGTTCCACGGGGCGAGGCGCTGCGCCACGAGGTCCGCGGACTCGGCGACCGAGGCCATCCCGCCGTGCCCGATCAGGTCCACCAGGGCCTTGCTGCGCAGGGCGACGACCCGGGCGGCGTCCCGCAGGGACAGCGCGCCGCTCACGCAGGCGGCGGCGATCTCGCCCTGGCTGTGCCCCACCACCGCGCCCGGTTCCACGCCCCAGGAGCGCCACAGGCCGGCCAGGGAGACCATCATCGCGAACAGCGCCGGCTGGACCACGTCCACCCGGTCCAGGGACGGCGCCCCCTCCACGCCGCGCACCACGTCGAGCAGCGACCAGTCGGCCCATTCGGACAGGGCGGCCGCGCAGTCGTCCAGGTGCCGGGCGAAGACCGGGAAGGTGTCGTACAGCTGCCGGCCCATGCCCACCCACTGCGATCCCTGCCCGGGGAACACGAAGGCGATGCCGCCGGGCTGCGCGGCCGTCCCGCGCACCACCGCGGGGGACTCGGCGCCGCCGGCCAGTGCGGCCAGCGCGTCCAGCAGGCCCTCGCGGCCGCGGCCCAGCACCACCGCGCGGTGCTCGAACCGCGACCGGTGCGCCACCAGGGAGGCGCCGACGGCGGCGAGGTCGGCGTCCGAGTCGGCGTCGAGGAAGGCGCGCAGCCGGGCCGCCTGCCCCCGCAGGGCGGCCGCGCTCTTGCCGGAGAGCGCCCAGGGCACCAATCCCCCGGCGACCTCCGGCCCCGCGGCGGGCTCGGGCGCCGGCTCCTGCGGGGCCTCCTCCAGGATCACGTGGGCGTTGGTGCCGCTGACCCCGAACGAGGACACCCCGGCCCGCCGCGGACCGTCGGGCCGGGTCCACTCCCGGCCCTCCACGAGCAGTTCGACCCCGCCGGAGGACCAGTCGACGTGCCGGGAGGGCTCGCCCACGTGGAGGGTCCGGGGCAGGTACCGGTGGCGCAGGGCCATCACGGCCTTGATGACCCCGGCGACGCCGGCGGCGGCCTGGGCGTGCCCC
>NZ_JZWV01000085.1 GCF_000966975.1 Streptomyces katrae
GTCCCCGTCCCGGCCGCTGCCGTACGTGGCGAGCAGGGCCTGCGCCTCGATGGGGTCGCCCAGGACGGTTCCGGTGCCGTGCGCTTCGAGCAGGTCCACCTCGCCGGCCGCGACGCCCGCGTTGGCCAGGGCCCGCCGGATGACCTTCTCCTGGGCGCGGCCGTTGGGCGCGGTCAGTCCGTTGCTGGCGCCGTCCTGGTTGACGGCGGAGCCGCGGACCAGGGCGAGTACGGGGTGCCCGTTGCGGCGGGCGTCGGACAGCCGCTCCAGCAGCAGGACTCCGACGCCCTCGGCCCAGCCGGTGCCGTCCGCCCCGTCCGCGAAGGCCTTGCAGCGGCCGTCGGGCGAGAGCGCGCCCTGGCGGGCGAACTCCACGAAGGCCGCGGGGGAGGACATCACCAGCGCCCCGCCCGCCAGCGCGAGGGAGCACTCCCCCGCGCGCAGCGACTGCACGGCCGTGTGCAGGGCCACCAGCGAGGAGGAGCACGCGGTGTCCAGGGACACCGCCGGTCCGGTCAGCCCCAGTTCGTACGCCACCCGGCCGGAGGCGACGCTCAGCGAGCTGCCGTACAGGAGGTAGCCCTCCAGGTCGCTGCGGCCCGCCTCCAGGAAGCGCCAGCCGTACTCGGTCGAGCTCACCCCGGTGAAGACCCCGATCTCGCTCCCGCGGACGTCGGCGGGGACGATGCCGGCCCGTTCGAAGGCCTCCCAGGAGGTCTCCAGCAGCAGGCGCTGCTGCGGGTCGGTGGCGAGGGCCTCGCGGGGGCTGATGCCGAAGAACTCGGCGTCGAACCCGGCCGGGTCCGCCAGGAACCCGCCGTGGCGGACGTGGGCGCTGCCGGGGGTGTCGGGGTCCGGGTCGTAGACGTCGCGCCAGCCGCGGTCGGCCGGGAAGGCGTCCACGACGTCGCGGCCCTCGCGGACCACCTCCCACAGTTCCTCGGGCGAGGACACGCCCCCCGGGTAGCGGCAGGCCATGGCCACCACGGCGACCGGCTCGCCCCGGCCGGCCCGGAGGGCCTCGTTCTCCTGGCGGAGGCGGTCGCGTTCCTCCAGGAGGGTGCGCAGCGCCCGCTGGACCCGGTCCGCGCCCTCCGCCGTCTGTTCCGCGGCGTTGGTCATGTCACTACCTCTTCTCATCCAGGGCCAGGTCGAGCAGCGCGTCCAGGTCCATGCCCGCGAGCTCCTCCGTGCCGGCGGCCTCCTGTGCCGGCTCCTCCGGCGCGCCGGCCGGGGCCGCGCAGGCGAGGACGGCTTCCAGGAGGCCCGCCCTGCGCAGGGCGTCGACCGGGACGGTCCGCAGCACCTCCCTGATCTCCGCGTCCGAGGCGCGCTCCGGTTCCCCGTCCGGTGCGGGGCGCAGCAGGCCGAGGAGGTGTCCGGCCAGTTCGCGCGGGGTGGGGTAGCTGAAGACGAGGGTGGAGGGCAGGCGCAGTCCGGTGGCGGCGGCCAGGCTGTTGCACAGTTCGACGGCGGTCAGTGAGTCGAACCCGAGCTGGGTGAAGGGCTGTTCGGGGTCGATGGTCGTGCCGGCCGGGTGGCCGAGGACGACGGCGGCCCGGTCGCGGAGCCAGTCCAGGACGGCCGTCCCGGCCTCGTCCGCCGGCAGGGCCGACAGCCCGGCGGGCAGTCCGGAGGGGCCGGTGTCCGCGGTGGCCGCCCGGTCCCGGCGCGGTCGCGCGCCGTCGGCGAGGCCGCGCAGCAGCGGTGGCAGTTCCCCGTCCGGCCGGCCGCGCAGGGCCGCGAGGTCCACCCGGGCCGGGATGAGGACGGGCTCGCCGCTCGCGCACGCCGCGTCGAACAGGGCGAGGGCCTCGGGGGTGGGCATGGGGGCGATGCCCGTCCGGCGGAGCCGGGAGCGGTCGGCCCGGTCCAGGCCCTCCGTCATCGCGCTGCTCTGTTCCCACCAGCCCCAGGCCAGGGAGGTGCCGGGCAGCCCGGAGGCCCTGCGGCGCACGGCCAGGCCGTCCAGGAAGGCGTTCGCGGCGGCGTAGTTGGCCTGGCCG
>NZ_JZWV01000086.1 GCF_000966975.1 Streptomyces katrae
CGGCGTAGTTGGCCTGGCCGGCGGTGCCGAGCGTGCCGGCGAGGGCGGAGAAGGCGAGGAACGCCGACAGGGTGTGGTCGCGGGTCAGCTCGTGCAGGTGGACCGCGCCGCCGGCCTTGGCGCCCAGCACCTGGCGCAGGCCGTCGGCGGTCAGGGACGCGAAGGTGCCGTCCGCCAGCGCGCCCGCCGCGTGGACCACCGCGGTCAGCGGGTACCCGGCGGGCATGCCGGCGAGCAGTGCGGCCACGGCGTCCCGGTCGGAGACGTCGCAGGCCACGACGCGTACCGCGGCGCCGGCCGCCTCCAGCTCGGCGACCAGTTCGGGCACCCCCTCGGCCGCCGGTCCCCGGCGGCTCGCCAGCACCAGGCTCCGTACGCCGTGTTCGGCGGCCAGGTGGCGGGCGACCAGCGAGCCGACGCCGCCGGTCCCGCCGGTGACCAGCACGGTGCCGCCGCCGAAGCCGTCGCCCAGTTCGAGGACCAGCTTGCCGGTGTGGCGGCCCTGGCTCATCTCGCGGAACGCCGAGCGCGCGTCGCGGACGTGGCGCACGGAGACCGGGCCCAGCCGGATCCGGCCGTCGGCGAACAGGGCCATGACCTCGCGGAACATCTCCTGGAGGGCGTCCGGGCCGGCCGAGCCGTAGAGGTCGAAGGCCTGGTAGCGGACCCCGGGGTGGGCGGCGGCGACCTGCCCGGGATCGCGGATGTCGGTCTTGCCCATCTCGATGAAGTCGCCGCCCTCCGGAAGGAGTTGCAGGGAGGCGTCGACGAAGGTGTGTGCGAGGGAGTTGAGGACCACGTCGACCCCGCGGCCGCCGGTGGAGTCGAGGAACTTCTGCACGAAGTCCAGATCGCGCGAGGACGCCAGGTGGGCGTCGTCCAGGCCCTGGGCGCGCAGGGCCGGCCACTTGGCCGGGCTCGCGGTCGCGTAGACCTCGGCGCCGGCGTACCGGGCCAGCTGGACCGCGGCGGTGCCGACGCCGCCGGCCGCGGCGTGGATGAGGACGCGCTGTCCCTTCCGCAGCCGCATCACGTGGAAGAGGGCGTAGTAGGCGGTGAGGAAGGTGCTGGGTACGGACGCCGCCTCGGCGTGGTTCCACCCGTCGGGGACCGGCACCAGCAGGCGGTGGTCGGCGACGGCCACCCGGCCGAAGGCGCCGGGGAAGATGCCGGTGACCCGGTCGCCAGGCCGGAAGGCGGTCACGTCGGGGGCCGTCTCCAGGACCACGCCGGAGCCCTCGCTGCCGAGTCCGGCGTCGAAGTCCGTCCGGTCGATGAGTCCGAGGGCGATCGTGACGTCGCGGAAGTTGAGGCCCGCCGCCTGGACGGCGATGCGGACCTGCCCGCTCTCCAGGGGCGCCTCCACCTCGGGGCAGGGCACCCAGGTGAGGTTCTCCAGCGTGCCCCGCTGCGGGATGCCCAGCCGGTGGGCGCCGTCCGAGGGCGGTTCGAGGCGCCGTTCGGCGGGCGGGGCGGGGGCGACGCGGGGGACGAGGTACGCGCCGTCGCGGACCGCCAGCTGCTCGTCGGGCAGGAGCAGGGCGCCCGGGAGGCCGGCCCAGGAGGCCTCGGCGTCGTCGGTGTCGACGAGGCGGAACCTGCCGGGGTGCTCGGTCTGGGCGGAGCGGACCAGTCCCCACACGGAGGCGCCGGGGAGGCTTTCGACGTCCTCGCCGGGAGCGGTGGCGAGGGCCCGGCGGGTGAGGACCACCAGGGTGGTCGCGGCGAGCCGTTCGTCGGCGAGGAAGGCCTGGAGCAGACCCAGTACGCGTTCGCCCGCGGCGCCGACGGCGTCGAGGAGGTCCTCGCCGGCGGGGGTGTGGTCGTCCAGGCAGAACACCAGGTGGGCGGGGGCCTCCGCGTCGGCGGGCAGTCCGCCGGGGGAGGTGTGCAGGGCGGCCGCGCCCCGGCCCGCCGCGGCGAGCCGGGCGGCCTGGCCGTCCTCGGAGCCGAGCACGGCCCACGGCGCGGCGGCGGTGTCCCGCGGGGCGGCCGGGACCTCGCGCCACTCCAGTGCGTACAGCGGGTGCTCCGGGCCGCCGCGGGCGGCCCGCACCTGCTCGGCGGTGGCCGGGCGGAAGGTCAGGGCGTCCACGCGGGCGGTCTCGCGGCCCTGTTCGTCGGCGACGGTGAGGGAGACGGCCGCTTCGCCGGCCGGGGTGAGGCGGACCCGGACGGTCGGGCCGCCCGGCCGGCCGGTGAGGCTCGCGCCGGACCAGGAGAACGGCATCCAGCCCTGTTCGCCGGTGACCGTGATGACCCCGCCGACGACCACGGCGTGCAGGACGGTGTCGGTGAGCGCCGGGTGCAGGGCGAACCCGCCCTCGGCGGCGGCTTCCGGGAGGGTGGCCAGGGCGAAGAGGTCCTCGCCGCGCCGCCAGACCTCGCGCAGTCCGCGGAAGGCCGGGCCGTAGTCGAATCCGTGGTCGGCGAGGGAGTCGTAGAGCCCGTCGAAGGCGAGCCGTTCGGCTCCCGCCGGGGGCCAGGCGGACAGCGGGTGTGCGGACCCGTCCCGGCCGGCCGGGGCGGGCTCCGGTGCGAGGCCGCCCAGGGCGTGGCGGGTCCAGCCGCCGGCCTCCGCGCCGTCCCCGGCGGGGCGCGCGTACACGTCCAGGGAGCGGTGTCCCGTCCCGTCGGCCGCGCCGACGACCACCCGTACCTGTACGTCGCCCTCGTCGGGCAGGACCAGGGGGACCTCCAGGGAGAGTTCCCCGACCACCGGGCAGCCGGTGTACCGGCCGGCCGTCAGGGCCAGGTCCAGGTAGGCGGTCGCCGGGACGACGGCCGAGCCGAACACGGCGTGGTCGGCGAGCCAGCCGTGGGTGCGCAGGGACCACAGGCCGGTGAAGACGGTCTCGCCGGTGCCGGGGTGGTCCACCGCGGCGCCCAGCAGGGGGTGGTCCGGGGCCGACAGGCCGGCGGAGGCCACGTCCGCCGGGGCGGCGCCGGCGAGGAAGTCCAGCCAGTAGCGCTGGTGCTGGAAGGCGTACGTGGGGAGGTCCACGGGCGGGCGGGTGCCGGTGAGGGCGGCCCAGTCCACGGACGCGCCCCGTACGTGCAGGGCGGCCAGGGCGCCGGCCAGGCCCTCCGCCGGGCCGCGGCCGCGCCGGGAGGAGGCCACGACCAGGGCGTCCACGCCTTCGGCGGCGAAGGCGTCCTTGGTGAGGCCCGCCAGGGTCGGGCCCGGGCCGACTTCGAGGAAGACGTCCGCCCCGGCGGCGCGGGCCCGTTCGACGGCCTCGTGGAAGCGCACGGGGGCGCGGACGTGGTCCACCCAGTGGGCGGCGGACCTGAGTTCCCGGAGGGTGGCCTCGCGGCCCAGGAGCGTGGAGACGACCGGGATCTGCGGCCCGCCTTCGGAGCCGGCGTCGGGGAAGGCGGGGAGGGCCGCCGCGAACTCGTCGAGGACCGGGTCCATCAGCGGTGAGTGGAAGGCGTGGCTGACGC
>NZ_JZWV01000087.1 GCF_000966975.1 Streptomyces katrae
GCGGTGAGTGGAAGGCGTGGTCGACCGGGAGGAGCTTGACCGAGCGGCCCTCGGCGAGGAGCCGGTCGCGCAGGGCGTGGACCTCCTCGCGCAGGCCGGAGACCACCACGGACGCGGGGCCGTTGACGGCGGCGATCCCGACCCGGGTGGACCCGTCGAGCAGCCGTTCCACCTCGGCCCGCGGGGCGCCGACGGCCAGCATGGCGCCGGGTTCGGTGACGGCCTGCATGGTCCGGCCGCGGGCGGCCACGAGCCGGGTCGCGGTGTCCAGGTCGAGCGCCCCGGCCACGTGGGCGGCGGCGATCTCGCCGACGGAGTGGCCGATCAGGCGGTCCGGGCGCGGGCCGTAGCGGGTCAGGGTCCGGTACAGGGCGACCTGGAGGGTGAACAGGGCGGGCTGCATGACGTCGGTGCGGCCGGCGCCCTCGGGCTCGTCGGCCAGGAGCAGCGGCCGCAGGGCGAACGGGAGGTGGGTGTCGAAGCGGGCGCAGACCTCGTCGAGGGTCCGGGCGAACACGGGGAAGGCGGCGCACAGTTCGCGGGCCACGCCGGTCCACTGCGCCCCCTGGCCGGGGAACAGGAAGGCGGTGCCGCCGGATTCGGTGGCCGTGCCGCGGACCACGGCGGGGTTTTCGGCGCCCCCGGCGAGGGAGGCGAGGGCGTCGAGCAGCCCGTCGCGGCCGCTGCCCAGGACGACGGCGCGGTGCTCGAACCGCGCCCGGTCCGAGACCAGGGAGGCGGCGATGCCGGCGGGGTCGGCGGCGGGGTCGGCGGTGACGAAGGCGCGCAGCCGCTCGGCCTGGGCGCGCAGGGCCTGCTCGGAGCGGGCCGACAGCACCCAGGGCAGGGGTCCGGCGGTGCCCAGGACGTCGGGCTCGGGGGCGGGGCCGGGGGCGGGCTCCTCCTCGGGCGCCTGCTCCAGGATCAGGTGGGCGTTGGTGCCGCTGGCGCCGAAGCTGGAGACTCCGGCCCGCCGGGGGCGTCCGGGCGCCGTGGTCCACTCCCGGGCCTCGGTGAGCAGTTCGACCGCGCCGGCCGACCAGTCCACGTGCGTCGAGGGGCGGTCCACGTGGAGGGTCCTGGGCATGACCCCGTGGCGCATCGCCATGATCATCTTGATGATGCCGCCGACGCCGGCGGCGGCCTGGGTGTGGCCGATGTTCGACTTCAGCGAGCCCAGCCACAGGGGGCTGCCCGGCTCGCGGTCCTGTCCGTAGGTGGCGAGCAGGGCCTGTGCCTCGATGGGGTCGCCGAGGGTGGTGCCGGTGCCGTGGGCCTCCACGACGTCGACGTCCCCGGCCTGGACGCGGGCGTTGGCCAGGGCGGCGCGGATCACCCGCTGCTGGGCGGGGCCGCTGGGTGCGGTCAGGCCGTTGGAGGCGCCGTCCTGGTTGACGGCGGAGCCCCGGATGACCGCCCAGATCCGGCGTCCGTTGCGGCGTGCGTCGGAGAGCCGCTCCAGGACCAGCACGCCGACGCCCTCGGCGAAGCCGGTGCCGTCGGCCGCGTCGGCGAACGCCTTGCAGCGGCCGTCGGCCGACAGGCCCCGCTGGCGGGCGAACTCCCGGAACACCTGGGGCGTCGCCATGACGGTGACCCCGCCGGCCAGGGCGAGGCCGCATTCGCCCTGCCGCAGCGACTGCACGGCCTGGTGCACCGTCACCAGCGAGGAGGAGCAGGCGGTGTCGGTGGAGACGGCCGGGCCCTCCAGGCCCAGCGCGTACGACACCCGGCCGGAGGCCACGCTCAGCAGGGAGCCGGTCTGCGCGTAGCCGGAGATGACCTCGGGGGTGTGGTGGTGGTTGCCGTAGCCGAAGTAGGCGAGGCCGGCGAAGACGCCGGTGTCGCTGCCGCGCAGGGTGTGCGGGTCGATCCCGGCCCGTTCCAGGGACTCCCAGGCGGTCTCCAGCAGCAGCCGCTGCTGGGGGTCGGCGGCCAGCGCCTCGCGCGGGTTGATCTCGAAGAACTCGGCGTCGAAGTCGGCGGCGCCGTCGAGGAAGCCGCCCGAGCGCGTGTAGCAGGTACCCGGCCGGTCGGGGTCCGGGTCGTAGAGGCCCTCCAGGTCCCAGTGGCGGTCCTGCGGGAACTCCGAGACGGCGTCCGCGCCCGTGCGCACCAGCTCCCACAGGTCCTCCGGGGAGCGCGCGCCGCCCGGGTAGCGGCAGGCGACGCCCACGACGGCGATGGGCTCGGCGGCGGCGTCCGTGAGCTCCTGGAGGCGTTTGCGCGTCTCGATCAGCTCGATCGACGTCCGCCTGAGGTAGTCGAGGACCTCGGCGCTGTTGTCGTTCGTCATCGCTCTCCCCTAGCCGAGCTCTTGGTCCAGCAGCCGGAGGAGCTCCCCCGCTGAGGCGGATGTGATCTGGTCGACGATGGCGACCGGTGCCCCGGCGCCCGCCATCGAGCGGACTCGGCCCTGCAGTTCGCCGAGCAGAGTGGAAAGGGTGGTCCGGTCGTCCGCGTCGAGCCGGAGGAAGGCCTCCTCCAGCCGGGCGCCCAGCCGTTCGATCTCCTTGGCCAGGGAGTCGGCCGGGGACGGCGGGGCCGCGGCGCCGGCGGCTCCGGCGGAACCGGCGGTCAGGCCCGTGTGCAGGAACTGCGCGAGGGCGGCCGGGTTGGGGTGGTCGAAGACGAGCGTGGCGGGCAGCTTCAGCCCGGTGACCGCCGACAGCTTGTTGCGCAGTTCCAGCGCCGTGAGCGAGTCGATCCCGAGCTTCTTGAACGCGGTGGCCGGTCCGATCCTGGCGGTGTCCCGGTGGCCGAGGACCAGGGCGGTCTGGGTGCGGACCGCGTCGAGGAGCAGCGCCTGCGCCTCGTCCGGCGGCAGTGAAGCCAGCCGCTGTGCCAGGTCCTGGCCGGTGTGCTCCGTGCCCGCCGGTGCGCCGGGGCCGGCGGGTGTGCCGGTGAGGCCGGCCAGCAGCGGCGAGGCCGCGCCGGGGGCCGCCGGGTCCAGCCGGGCCGGCACCAGGACCGGCTCGTCCAGCGAGAGGGCCAGGTCGAAGAGGGCGAGGCCGTCCCGGGAGGCGAGCGGGAGCACGCCCTGCCGCCGCAGCCGTTCGACGTCGGCGTCGGCGAGGCCGGCGACCATCTCGCTGCGGTCGGCCCAGAAGCCCCAGCACAGCGAGGTGGCGGGCAGTCCCTCGGCCCGGCGGGCCTCGGCGAGTCCGTCGAGGAACCCGTTCGCCGCCGCGTAGTTGGCTTGCCCGGCCGTGCCGAGCACGCCCGCGACCGAGGAGAACAGCACGAACGCGGACAGGTCCAGGTGCCGGGTCAGCTCGTGCAGGTGCCAGGCGCCGCGGACCTTGGGGGCGAGGACGGTCTCCAGGCGGTCCTCGGTCAGGGCCTCGACGACCCCGTCGGCCAGCGCCCCCGCGCAGTGGACGACGGCGGTCAGCGGGTGCTCGGACGGTACGGCGGCCAGGAGGCGGGCGACGGCGTCGCGGTCGGCGACGTCGCAGGCCGCGAGCTCCACGTGGGCTCCGGCGGCGGTCAGTTCGTCCCGCAGGGCGGCCGCCGCCGGGGTCTGCGGGCCGCGCCGTCCGGCCAGGACCAGCCGGCGCACGCCGTGCCGCTCCACGAGGTGCCGGGCCAGCTTCGCGCCGAGGCCGCCGGTGCCGCCCGTGATCAGTACGGTGCCGGAGCCGAGCGCGAGGGCGCCGTCCGGGCGGCCGGAGCCGAGCGCGGCGGCGCCGTCCGGGCGGCCGGATCCGCCGGCGCGGGCCAGTGCCGGGGTGGCCGCCTCGCCGGCCCGGATCCTGATCTGGGGCGCGCCGGAGGCGGCCGCCTGCGGGACGCGGGCCAGGGAGGCGGGGGTGCCGTCGGTGTCCACGAGGGTGAAGCGGCCGGGGTTCTCGGTCTGCGCGGTGCGGACGAAGCCCCAGACGGCGGCCGCGGCGGGGTCGGCGGGCGCCTCCGGGCCGTCACCGGTCGCGTTCCGGGTCACGAGGACCAGCCGCGAGCCGGCGAACCGGTCGTCGGTGAGCCAGTCGCGGGTGCGGCGCAGCAGCCGGCGGAGGGTCTCCGCGACGCGCGCGGGGACGTCGGTCGGGTCCGGCTGCCCGCCGGTGGCCGGTCCGGCTCCGGTCAGCGTCGCGGTGACGTCCGCGGTGGCGGTGGCGGCCGGGTACTGCTGCCCGCCGTTGGCCGGTCCGGCTCCGGTCACCGGCGCGGTGACGTCCGCGGTGCCGATGATGACCACGGGGGGTACCGGGGCGCCGGAGGCGGTGAGGGCGTCGAGGTCCGTGTGGGGCTCGGCGCCGGGCGCCGGGGCGGCCGGGAGGGCGAGGGGGGTCCAGTCCAGCCGGAACAGGGAGTCGTGCCGGTCGAAGCCCAGGGCGGCCAGTCCGGCTGCGTCCACGGGCTCCAGGGTCAGCGATCCGATGCCGCCGAGGGGGGTTCCGGAGGCGTCCGCAAGGGTCAGGGAGACGGTGTCCTGCCCGGCGGGCGCCAGGCGGACGCGCAGGACGCCCGGTTCGGCGCGGCCGGCGCGCAGGCCCGTGCAGCGCAGGGGCAGCCGGGCCGCGTCCCGCGAGCCGTCGGGGGCCCCGGCGAGGGCGGCCGGGAGCAGCGCGGCGTGGAGCAGCGCCGGGTGGAGGCGGTAGCGTCCGCCCGCGCCGTCGGCGGCGGGCAGCTCCACCTCCGCGTAGAGGGCCTCGTCGTCGCGCCACACGGAGCGCAGGCCGCGGAAGAGGGGGCCGTGGTGGAAACCGAGGGCGGACAGCCGGGCGTACTCGTCCTCGACGGGGACGGAGACCGCTCCGGCCGGGGGCCAGGCGGTGGAGGCGTCCCCGGGGCGGCCGGGTTCGGGGTCGTGGCCGACGGCGCCGGCGGCGTGGCGCGTCCACTCCGCCTCGCCCTCGCCACGGGAGTACACGCCGATGGCGCCCTGGGCGCCGGCGGTCACGCGCAGCTCGCGCTCACCCGAGCGGGGCAGGACCAGCGGTGCCTCCAGGGCGAGTTCGGCGACGGCCGTGCCGCCCGCGCGGTGGGCCGCCCACAGCGCCAGTTCCAGCAGGACCGCGGCGGGCACCAGGGCGGCGCCGTGGACGGCGTGCCCGGCGAGCCAGGGGTGGCGTGCGAGGGACAGGCGCCCGCTGCCCGCCACGCCGCCGCCCGAGTCGGCGGGCAGGTCGATGGCGGCGTCGAGCAGCGGGTGGTCGGAGGTGGTCCCGGTGGCGGACTCGGCCGGGGTGTTGAGCCAGTAGCGCTGCCGCTGGAAGGCGTAGGTGGGCAGTTCGGCCCACGGGCCCCGCCGGCCGGGGAAGGCGTTCTCCCAGGCCACCGGGGCGCCGGCGACGAAGGCCTCGGCCGCCGACCGGTGGAAGCGGGCGAGACCGCCCTCGCCGCGGCGCAGGGTGGCGACGGCCACGGCGTCGGCGCCCGCGTCCTCGAAGGTCTGTTCCAGGCCGACCGTCAGCACCGGGTGGGCGGAGGTCTCGACGAAGAAGCGGAAGCCTTCGGCGGCCAGGGCGCGGACGGCCTCCTCGAAGCGGACCGTGCGGCGCAGGTTGGTGTACCAGTAGTCGGCGTCCAGGCCCGTGGTGTCCAGCCATCCGGCGGTGACCGTGGAGAAGAAGGGCACCTCGGCGGTCCGCGGCCGCAGGTCCTGGAGCAGGCGGGCGAGTTCCCCGCGGACGGCCTCCACGTGCGCGGAGTGCGAGGCGTAGTCCACCGGGACGCGGCGGGCGCGGATCCCCTCGGCCTCGCAGGCGGCGAGCAGCGCGTCCAGTGCGGCCACGTCGCCGGAGACCACCGCGGACGAGGGCCCGTTGACGGCCGCGACCGAGAGCCCCTCGGTGAGGCGGGCCCGCACGGCCTCCGCGGGGAGCTCGACGGAGACCATGCCGCCGCGCCCGGACAGGGCCAGGATCGCGCGGGAGCGCAGGGCCACCACCTTGGCGGCGTCCTCGACCGAGAGGGCGCCCGCCACGCAGGCGGCGGCGATCTCCCCCTGTGAGTGGCCCACCACGGCGTCGGGCCGCACCCCGTACGAGCGCCACACCTCGGCCAGCGAGACCATCACGGCCCACAGCACGGGCTGGACGACGTCGACCCGTTCCAGGGCCGCGTCGTCCCCGAGGACCTCGGCCAGGGACCAGTCCACGTGCGGGGCGAGCGCGTCGGCGCACTCCCGCATCCGGCGGGCGAACACCGGGGAGGACTCCCACAGTTCGCTGCCCATGCCGACCCACTGGGATCCCTGGCCGGGGAAGACGAACACCGTCCGGCCGGCGGCCTTCGCGACTCCGGACACCGCACCGCCGTCGCCGTCGCCGTCGGCGGTGGCCGTGAGGGCGGCGAGAAGGGCGTCCCCGTCGGGGCCGACGAGCACCTGGCGGTGGTCGAAGAGCGAGCGGGTGGCGGCCAGGGCGTGTCCCACGCCGTCGGCCGGCAGGTCCGGATGGACGGCCAGGTGGTCGCGCAGCCGCCGGGCCTGCTCCCGCAGGGCCTCGGGGGACCGTGCGGAGAGCACCCAGGGAACGGACACGGGGGCGGCGGCCGGTTCTTCGGGGGTCCCGGGCGCGGCCGGCCCGTCGGGCGCCTGCTCCAGGATCAGGTGGGCGTTGGTGCCGCTGATCCCGAACGCGGACACCCCGGCCCGCCGGGGCCGGTCCGGCGCGCCGTCCCACGCGCGGTCCTCGGTGAGCAGTTCGACGGCGCCGGCGGACCAGTCCACGTGCCGCGACGGCCGGTCCACGTGCAGGGTCCTGGGGAGGACCCCGTGCCGCATCGCCATGATCATCTTGATCATCCCGCCGACCCCGGCGGCGGCCTGGGTGTGGCCGATGTTCGACTTCAGCGAGCCCAGCCACAGCGGGCTGCCGGGCTCGCGCCCCTGCCCGTAGGCGGCGATCAGGGCCTCCGCCTCCAGGGGGTCGCCCAGCGTCGTGCCGGTGCCGTGGGCCTCGACCGCGTCCACGTCGGCGGCCGTCAGTCCGGCGTCGGCCAGGGCCGCCCGGATGACCCGCTGCTGGGCGAGCCCGTTCGGTGCGGTCAGTCCGTTGGACGCCCCGTCCTGGTTGACCGCGGAGCCGCGGATGACGGCCAGGATGCGGCGGCCGTTGCGCCGTGCGTCGGCGAGGCGTTCGAGGACGAGCACGCCGGCGCCCTCGGAGAAGCCGGTCCCGTCGGCCGCGTCGGCGAACGCCTTGCAGCGGCCGTCGGCCGACAGGCCCCGCTGGCGGCCGAGTTCCACGAGCACGCCCGGGGTGGGCATCGTGGACACCCCGCCGGCCAGTGCCAGGGCGCACTCCCCGGAGCGCAGGGACCGCACGGCCTGGTGGACGGCGACGAGGGAGGAGGAGCAGGCGGTGTCGGTCGACACGGCGGGGCCCTCCAGGCCCAGGACGTACGCCACCCGCCCCGAGGCCACGCTGGTGTAGGTCCCGGCGAGCGCGTAGCCCTCCACCTCGCCGGCCGCCGCGCCGCCCATCCGGGGGCCGTAGTCGACGGCGTAGATCCCGGTGAACACCCCGGTGGCCGAGCCCCGCAGTCCGGCCGGGTCGATCCCGGCGCGTTCGAGCGCCTCCCAGGAGGTCTCCAGCATCAGCCGCTGCTGGGGGTCCATCGCCAGGGCCTCGCGCGGGCTGATGCCGAAGAACGGCGCGTCGAACTCGGCGAGGCCGGGCAGGAAGCCGCCGGCGCGCGCGTACGTCGTCCCCGGCGCCCCGGGGTCCTCGGCGTACAGCGCCTCCAGGTCCCAGCCGCGGTCCCGCGGGAACTCCCCCATGGCGTCCACACCGCCGGAGACGAGCTCCCACAGCCCTTCGGGGGAGGTCACCCCGCCCGGGAAGCGGCAGCCCACCCCCACGACCGCGATGGGCTCGCGTGCGGACTCCTCCAGCTCGCGCACCCGCTCCCGCAGCTCCCGCGCGTCGCCTACGGCGCGCCGCAAGTAGGACCGGAGCTTGTCGACATCCTCCACCAGGGCCTCCCCCAAACCGTTGCTCAGCAGTACAGGCGCGGTCACACGTATCCGCGGTCGATCAGCTCGTACAGGTCGTCGTCGCTGTGGCCGTCCAGGCCGGGCTCCTCGGGGCCCTCGGACGCCCCGGGCCCCGCGGGCACCCCGGGCGCTCCGGGCGCTCCTGATGCCGCGGGTGCCGCGGGTGCCGCGGGCGGCTCGGGGGCGAGGAGGGAGAACAGGTGGCGGGCGAGGTCGCGCGGGGTGGGGTGGGTGAAGGCGACGGTGGCCGGCAGGCGCACTCCGGCCGCGGCCGCGAGCCGGTTGCGCAGGCCCACCGCCAGCGCGGAGTCGAAGCCCAGGTCCTTGAAGGTCTCCGCCGCCCGGGCCGCGAGGCCGGGGCCCGTCGTCTCCGTGCCCTGGGCGGCGCTCAGCAGGGCCGCCGTCTCGGCGCAGACGAGGGCGAGGACCGCCGCCTCCGAGCCGAGGTCCGCCACCGGACCGGCGCCCGCACCGCCTCCGCCCGCACCGGTGCCGGCCGCGTCGGTCCCGGCCGTGTCCTCGGGCGGGGTGAGCCAGTACGGCCGGCGCTGGAAGGGGTAGGTCGGCAGGTCGACGCGGCGCGGCCCGTGGGCGGCGAACACCGCCTCCCAGTCGGCCCGTACGCCGCGCACGTGCAGTTCGGCCAGGGACTCCAGGACCTTGCCCGTGCTCCCGTCGTGCTTGTTCAGGGTGCCCACGACGACCGGTGAGGCGCCCAGCACGTCGGCGGTCTCCTCGACGGCCACCTGGAGGACCGGATGCGGGCTGATCTCGACGAAGGTGGTGTGCCCCTGTGCGATCAGGCTCCTCGTGGCGGCTTCGAACCGGACCGTGCGCCGCAGGTTGCGGAACCAGTAGGCCGTGCCCAGCTCCGCCGGGTCCACCGGGCCGCCGGTGACCGTGGAGTGGATCGCCGCCGTCGCGGGCCGGGGGGTGATCCGGCCCAGTCCCTCCGTCAGCTGCGCCTCGAAGCGGTCCAGCAGCGGCGAGTGGCCGGGGACGGTGGACTTGATCAGCCGGGCCCGGGCGCCCTCGGCCTCGCAGGCCGCGACGAGTTCGCGGACCGCCTCCGTCTCACCCGAGACGGTGGTGGAGTTGGGGCCGTTGACGGCGGCGATGCCGAGGCGGTCGCCCCAGCGCCCCAGCAGCTCCCGCACCCGGCCCTCGGGCAGCAGGACGCCGGCCATGGCGCCCTGACCGGCGACCTCGGCGAGCAGCCGGGAGCGCAGGGCCACGATCTTCGCCGCGTCCTCCAGCGTCAGGACGCCCGCCACGTGGGCGGCGGCGATCTCCCCCTGGGAGTGGCCGATGACCGCGTCCGGGGTCACGCCCAGCGAGCGCCACACCCGGGCCAGGGAGACCAGCATGGCGAACAGGGCCGGCTGGACGACCTCGATCCGCTCCAGGGGGGCGGCGCCCTCCGCACCCGTCAGGACGTCCACCAGCGACCAGTCCACGTGCGGTGCCAGGGCGCGGGCGCACGCGTCGACCGAGTCCGCGAAGACCTCGGACTCCTCGTACAGCCGCGCTCCCATGCCCTGCCACTGCGAGCCCTGGCCGGGGAAGACGAAGACCACCGGACCCGCCGGACCCGTCGCCGTCCCGCGGACCACGCGCGCCGGGTCGCCGCCGGCGGCGAGCAGGCCGAGGGCGTCCAGGGCCTCGTCCCGTCCGGTGCCCAGGACGACCGCCCGGTGCTCGAACCGCGAGCGGGTGGTGGCCAGGGAGTGGCCGACGTCGGCCGCGCGGAGCGAGGGGTCCGCGGCCACGAGCTCCCGCAGCCGGGCCGCCTGCTCCCGCAGGGCGGGCTCCGAGCGGGCGGAGAGCACCCAGGGCAGCACGCGGGGCGCGGGGGCGGAGCCGGCGGCCGGGCAAGGCGCCGCCGGAGCCTCGGGCGCCTGTTCCAGGATCACGTGGGCGTTGGTGCCGCCCATGCCGAACGCCGACACCCCCGCCCGGCGCGGGCGGCCGGGCGCGGCCGGCCAGGGGCGGGCGGCGCGCGGCACTTCGAAGTGTTCGTGGAACTCCTCGATGGCGGGGTTCGGGGAGCGGAAGCCCAGGCTGGGCACCAGCCGGCCGCGGTCCAGGCAGAGGGCCGCCTTCACGAAGCCGGTGATCCCGGCGGCCGGCTCCAGGTGTCCGACGTTCGTCTTCACCGAGCCGATCACCAGGGGGCGGCTGCGGCCGGTCTCCCGGAACACCTCGCGCAGGCCGGCCGCCTCGGCCGGGTCCCCCATGCGGGTGCCGGTGCCGTGGGCCTCGACGTAGTCGACGGTGTCGAAGGGGACGTCCGCGCAGGCGAGGGCGGCCCGTACGGCGGCGGCCTGCCCGGCGGGGCTGGGGTCGGGCATCCGGGTGGAGGCCCCGCCGCTGCCGACGCCCCAGCCGCGCACCACGGCGTAGACGCGGTCGCCGTCGGCGAGGGCGAGGTCGAGCCGCTTGAGCAGGACGAACGCGCCGCCCTCGCCGCGGGCGAAGCCGTTGGCCCGGGCATCGAAGGTGAAGCAGCGGCCGTCGGGCGACAGGGCGCCCAGGTTGGCCAGGCCCGCTCCGGCCTCCGGGTCGGCGATCAGGTGGACGCCGCCCGCGAGGGCCGCGTCGACGGCGCCGGCGCGGATCCGTTCGCAGGCCAGCGCGAGCGCCACCAGGGAGGAGGACTGGCCGGAGTCCGCGCAGTAGCTCATGCCGCGGACGTCGAACAGGGCGGAGATCCGGTTCGCGATCATCGCCCCGTTGGAGCCGAGCGCGGCGTAGTGGTCGTCCCGGTCGCTGCCGGACAGCCGGCGCAGGTGGTCGTACCCGGACGGTGCCGTGCCGACGACGACGTCGATCTCGCGGCCGGCGAGGGTGTCCGCGGGGACGCGGGCGTCCTCGACGGCCTCCCAGGCGAGCTCCAGCCCCAGCCGCTGCACGGGGTCCATGGCGGCGGCTTCGGCCGGTCCCGTGCCGAAGAACCCGGCGTCGAACCCGTCGATGGAGTCGAGGAACGAACCCCGTTCCAGGACGGCCGCGTCGGGGTGGGAGCCGCGGCCGGGGCCGGCCGGGCGGGACGCCGGGAAGGTGCCGACGGTCGACTCCCCGTCGTGCAGGAGGCGCCAGAACGCGCCCGGGCCGTGCACGCCGGGGAACCGGCACGACATCCCGATGACGGCGATGTCGGCGGCTGCGCCACTCATAGACGTTCCCTTCCGGTTCTCTCGGCGGATCGCTGGGTCGGACGGACGGGGCTGCTGCCGGTCTCAGCGCCAGGAGGCCAGCGCGGCCAGCAGTTCGGCGGGCGCGTCCATGAAGCCGTAGTGGCCGCCGTCGACCACCCGGAACTCGACCTGCTCGGCGTAGTGGCGCCACCCCTGGAGGTCCTCGGCGCTCACGTCGGTGTCGTCCCGCCAGTGCAGGACGACGAGGGGGCAGTCGATCCGGGCCGGCTCGGTGCGCCGGTAGGCGCCGGCGGCGGCGTGGTCGCGGAGCAGGACGAACATGCCCAGGTCGATCATGTCGGGCCGCGGTTCGATCCCGCGGCCGCGGACGAACGACTCCAGTTCCGCGCGGAGTTCCGGCTCGGTCAGGCCGAGCATCCGGTCGCGCCCGGCGTCGTGGGGGGCGGGCTGGCCCGATACGAAGAGGCGCCGCGGGGCGGGCAGGCCGCGTTCGGCGAGGCGGAGCACGGTCTCGTAGGCGGGGATCGCCCCGGCGCAGTGCGCGAAGAGCGCGTACGGCCGGTCGAGGAGCGGGGCGAGGGCGTCGGCCAGGCTGTCGGCGAGTTCCTCGTAGGTGCCGTAGTGCGGGTGCGCCAGCCGGTTCTCGCGGCCGGGGAACTGCACCGGGCAGACCTCGGCGCCGTCGATCTCGGCGGGCCAGGCGCTGAAGGCGGAGGCCCCGGACCCGGAGAAGGGGAGGCAGAACAGCCGGGCGGCGGGGTCCTGCGACGGCGGCCGTACGAACCAGGGCGAGGCGGCGGGCGCGCCCGTGGGGGTGCTGGTGGTCATGGGGTGGTCCGCCGTTTCTTGCCGGTGAGGGGCAGGTGGGTCAGGCCGGCGATGAAGTACGACCGCAGGTGCTGCGGTTCACCGGCGGGTTCGAGGGACTCGAAGCGGGCGAGCAGCTCCTCGAAGAAGACCCGCAGGGTCATCCGGGCCAGGGGGGCGCCGATGCAGAAGTGGGGTCCGAAGCCGAACGCGCCGTGGCGTTTGGCGCCGTCCCGGGTGATGTCGAAGGTGTGGGGGTCGGGGAAGACGGAGGCGTCCCGGTTGCCCGAGCCGATCCAGGCGACGACCGCTCCGCCGGCCGGGACGGTGCCGCCGGCGATCTCGACCTCGTCCACCGCGTAGCGCATGAAGTTGCACGCGGCCGAGGTCCAGCGCAGGCCCTCCTCGACGAGGTTCGGGACGAGCGTGGGGTCGGCCGCCGCCTTGGCGTACTGCTCGGGTCGCTCCATGAGCGCCTCGACGGTGCCGGAGACGGTGTGCGGGGTGGTCACGTTGGCGCCCAGGAGGATGCTGTAGCCGTCGAGGGCGATCTCCTCGTCGGAGAGCGGTTCGCCGCCGGGGCGGACGCTCGTGAGGTGGTGGAGCAGGCTCTCGTCCTCCTGGCCGGCGGCCCGGTGCGTCCTGGCCCAGTCCCGGACGTAGGTGAGGAGTTCGTGGTGGGAGATGGCCAGGGTCGCGGCCTCGCTGCCGAGGAGGAAGTGCGGGTCGGAGGGGGCCGTCACCATGGCGGTCAGCCGGACGAGCTCCTCCCAGTCCTTCTCCGGGATGCCGAGGAGCGGTCCGGTGACCAGCGCGGGCAGCAGCAGGGCCTGCTCGGCGAGGTCGAACACGGCGCCGTCCAGGGCGGGTTCGAGGAAGCGCACGACGGTGGCGCGGATCCGCTCCTCCCACACCCGGACCGCGCGGGCGGTCAGCTTGGAGCCCAGCGGGCGGCGGACCTCGGTGTGCCGCGGCGGGTCGGTGGAGGTCATCAGCACGCCGGCGGCCGGGTCGTCCGTGCCGAGGTGGGTGGGGACGGTGCCGCGCTCGGAGGTGAACTCCCGGTGGTCGGACAGGACCCGGCGGACGTCCTCGTAGCGGGTCACCGACCAGAACTCCCGGCCGTCCGGCAGGACCTGGTGGAACAGGGGTGCCCGGGCCCGCATCACGTCCCAGAGGGGGTGGGGGTCGCCGGAGCCGTAGAGGTCCAGGTCGAACAGGTCGACGCCGGTGAGGTCGACGTCGCGCGCGGGACCCGGCGTCAGCCTCACGCCCCGGTCCTCCCCTGCTCTATCAGTTCGGCGACCCGGGCCGGGGTCTGCGCCAGGTAGAAGTCGCGGACGGACAGCGTGACGCCGTACTGCTCCGTGACCTGCTCGATGATCTTGATGCCGCTGAGGGAGTTGCCGCCGATCGTGAAGAAGTCGTCCTCCACGCCCACCTCGCGGCCGAGGTGTTCGCCCCAGAGCTCCGCGATTTCCTGTCCCAACGATCCCATTGCCCGTCTGTCCTTCCTCCGCCGGCCGGGGGTCCCCCGGCCGCGCCGTCCCGCCGGCGAGACACGTTCCTCGAACGGCCGGACCGAGTGTCGCGTGGATGCCGGTCCGCCCACACCGCTTCGGCGGTGCCCCGGCGCTCGCCGGCCGGTGGGGTTGAGAGTGCGCCGGAGGGTCCGTTGCCCGGGAGCGTCCCGCCGGCGGGACAGCGGAAGTCCGCGCACGGGGTTGCCCCGTCCCGGCAGTGGCGTTCCTTGACCGGCTGATTCGCGTTCAGTGAACGTGAAGGTGGTTCAACGACGTTAGAGGCGCAGTCGAACGAGGGGGAACGACGTGGGGCATACGGGTACGGACGCGGACGTGGTCGTCGCGGGCGCCGGGCCGACGGGCCTGATGCTCGCCTGCGAGCTGCGGCTGGCGGGCGCGGACGTGGTGGTGGTCGAGCGGCTCGCGGAGCGGACGGGCGAGTCACGGGCCGGCGGGATCCACTCGCGCACCCTGGAGGTGCTGGACCAGCGCGGGGTCCTGGACCGCTTCCTGGCGGAGGGCGAGCCGCAGCCGGTCGGGCATTTCTCCGGTCTGTATCTGGACTTCGACGAGTCGGAGTCGAGGCATCCCTATCCGCTGATGATCCTTCAGTCCGCCGTGGAGCGGCTGCTGGAGGAGTGGGCCGGTGAGCTGGGCGTGCGGGTGCGCCGGTCGGCCGCGGTGAGCGGGATCCGCCAGGACGCGGGCGGGGTGACGGTCGAGCTGGACACGGCGGACGGGGCGGCGGAGCTGCGCGCCGGCTACCTGGTGGGCTGCGACGGCGGCCGCAGCACGGTGCGCAAGCTGGCCGGGATCGGCTTCCCCGGCACCGACGCGACGATGACGGCGCTGATCGGGGACGTGGAACTGCCCGGCCTGCCCGAGGACTACGTGTGGGTGCGGCGCACTCCGGGCGGCGACTACTCGGCGATCGCCTTCGAGCCGGGCTGGTACCGGGTGATCACCTCCGAGTACGACCGGGTCGCGGACCGCGACGAGCCCGCGACGTTCGAGCAGCTGCGGGAGTCCCTGGTCAGGGTCGCGGGCACCGACTTCGGCATGCACAGCCCGCGGTGGGTCTCCCGGTTCAACGACGCCGCCCGGCAGGCCGACCGCTACCGGAAGGGGCGGGTGCTGCTGGCGGGCGACGCCGCGCACATCCATTTCCCGGCCGGCGGGCAGGGGCTGAACATGGGCGTGCAGGACGCGGTCAACCTTGGCTGGAAGCTGGCCTCGGTGGTGCGCGGCCGGGCTCCGGAGAGCCTGCTGGACAGCTACCACGACGAGCGCCACCCCGTCGGGGAGCGCGTGCTGCACAACACCCGGGCGCAGGCGGCCCTGGCCCGGCCCGGGGCCGCGACGGACGCGCTGCGCGAGGTGTTCGGCTCGCTCATGGTCTTCGACGACGTCAACCGGGTGCTGCGGCACATGCTGACCGCGCTGGACGTCCGCTACCCGGTCGACGGGGACCACCCGATGGAGGGCCGGCGGGTCTTCGACGCGGACCTCAAGACGGACGAGGGCGTCATCGGCGTGTACCAGCTGCTGCACGGTGCCCGGCCGGTCCTGCTCGACCTGTGCGGCAGCGTGGAGGTGACCGCGGCCGCCGCGGGCTGGGCCGATCGCGTCGACCTCGTCGCGGCGCGCGCCGAGGACGAGCTGTGGCCCGTTCCGCCGGTCGGCGAGGTGCCCGCTCCGGCGGCGCTGCTGATCCGGCCCGACGGGCACGTGGCCTGGGCGGCGGACGCCGGCGGAGAGCCGGACACCGCCGCGCTGCGGGCGGCCCTGACCACCTGGTTCGGTCCGGCTCTGGAGGGGTGAGGGGGCGCCCCCGACGGTGCGGGGGAACGCGAGCGGCGGCCGCCGGGACCCTGGCCGGGTCCGGCCCCTGGCCGGGTCCGGCGGCCGCCGTCGTCGTGGCGGCGCTCAGGCCGGGCTCACGCCCGCTTCTTGAACGTGGAGACCGCCCAGACGTACCCGAGGAGGGCGAGGCCCACGCACCAGGCGACGGCCGCGAGGGCGTCGCCGCCCGAGGGGTTGCCGTTCAGCAGCCCGCGCAGGGTCTCGATGATCGGGGTGAAGGGCTGGTACTCGGCGAACTGCCGGATGCCCGTGCCCATGGTCTCGGCGGGGACGAACGCGGTGCTCAGGAACGGCAGCATGATCAGCGGGACGGTGGCCAGGCCCGCGGACTCCACGGTCTTGGCGGCCAGGCCCGTGGCGACGGTGAGCCAGCCGGCCGCGAAGCTCAGCAGCACGACGACGCCGACGACGCCGAGCCAGTCGAGGGCACTGGCGGCCGGGTCGAAGCCCATCGCGAAGGCCACGCCGACGATGGCCGCGCAGGCCACCAGGCAGCGGACCGTGGTGATGACGACGTGCCCGGTCAGCATGGCTCCGCGCGAGACGTCCATGGTCTTGAAGCGGTTGATGATGCCCTTGGTCATGTCGTCGTTCACGGCCGTGGCGGTGGCGCCCAGCCCGTAGCTGATGGCCATCACGAGGAGGCCGGGCGTGGCGTAGTCCACGTAGTCCTCGCCGACGCTGAAGGCGCCGCCGAACACCCCGACGAACATGAGCATGATGATGATGGGGAACAGGACCGCGTTGAAGACCGTGACGGGGTTGCGCACGGTGTGCTTCAGGTTGCGGCGCAGCATGATCGCCGAGTCGGCCAACGGCGTCGAGACCGTGCTCACTGTGCGATCGCCTCCTTGCTGGTGTTCTGGACGCCCGCCGGCTGGTCGGTGAGGGCGAGGAAGACGTCGTCGAGGTCCGGGCGCTGCACCGAGAACTCCTCGGCGTCGAGCCCGTGGGCGTCGAGCCGGTCCAGCAGGGCCCGCACCGAGCGGGTCCCGCCGTCGCCGGGCACGCTCAGGGTCAGCTCCTCGTCGTCGCGGGTGGCCTCCAGGAGGACCCGGGCTGCGGCGTCGAGCCCGGCGAGGTCGGCGAAGCGGAACCGGACGTGGGTACCGGGGATCTGGCCCTTGAGCTCCTCGGGGGTGCCCTGGGCGACCAGGCGGCCCTGGTTGAGGACCGCGATCCGGTCGGCGAGCTGGTCGGCCTCCTCCAGGTACTGGGTGGTGAGGAAGATGGTGGCGCCCTCGGCGACCAGTTCGCGGACGATGCCCCACATGGTGCGGCGGCTGCGCGGGTCGAGGCCCGTCGTCGGCTCGTCCAGGAAGATCACCTGCGGGCTGCCGACCAGGGTCATCGCCAGGTCCAGCTTGCGGCGCATACCGCCGGAGTAGGTGGACGCCTGCTTGTCCGCCGACCCCGCCAGGTCGAAGCGCTCCAGCAGTCCGGTGACCAGCCGGCCGCCGTCGCGCACGCGCTTCAGGTCAGCCATCAGCTGCAGGTTCTCACGGCCCGTCAGCAGTTCGTCGACCGCGGCGAACTGGCCGGTCACGCCGATGGCGCCGCGCACCTGCCGGGTCTCGGCGGCCACGTCGTAACCGGCGACGCGCACGGTGCCGGCGTCGGCCTTCATCAACGTCGTCAGGACGTTGACCGTCGTCGTCTTGCCGGCCCCGTTGGGGCCGAGCAGGGAGAAGACCGATCCCGCGGCGACGTCGAAGTCGATGCCGTCGAGCACGACCTTGTCACCGTATGCCTTGCGCAGCCCTGAAACTGCGATCGCTGAACTTCTCATGCCTCCACTTTCCTCTCCGGGCCTGTCATCGACCTGTCACGCCGCTGACACGGCGCTGGAGCGCATCGCTGCTGATCAGAGGGACTGCTGCGCGATCAGGTCGAGGACCTCGCGACCTGCGTCGACCAGGTACATGTGGTCGCCGGGGAATTCCGCCCAGGTGAAGCCGGCGGTGGTCGCCGCCTGCCACTGGCGGGCCCCCCCC
>NZ_JZWV01000088.1 GCF_000966975.1 Streptomyces katrae
CCCCCCCCCCCTGCCACTGGCGGGCCTCCTCGGCGGTGACCAGGCCGTCGTCGGCGCCGCGCAGGGAGCAGATCGGCACGGCCAGCGGGACGTCGGTACTCGGTACGTAGCTCTCGTGCATCTCGCAGTCGGCCTGCAGGACGGGGAGGATCAGCTCGCGCATCTCCGGGTGGTCCAGGGCCTCGTGCCGGAACCCCGCGAACTCCTCGACCCTGGCGAGGAACTCCTCGTCCGGGAGCCCCGCCGCGCGCCGCTCGCGCTGGGTCCACGGGCCGGGCGAGCCGCTGACGACCAGCCGCTCGACCCGCACGCCGCGCTCGGCCAGCAGGTGGGCCAGCTCGTAGGCGAGGACGGCGCCCAGGCTGTGCCCGAACAGGACGGTCCGCGCCCCTTCGCCGAGGTCGGCGACGACCTCGTCGATCACGCCCTTGGCGGCTTCCTGGACGTTGCGGTACGGCTCCTCCAGGATCCGCCGCTCCCGGCCCGGCAGCTCCACCGAGGTGACGCGCCAGCGCCCGGCGGCCAGTTCCCGCCAGGGGTGGAAGAAGGAGGGTCCCGCTCCCGCGAACGGCACGCACAGCAGTGTGGTCTGCGTCATCGCGACCAGCTCCGATCATCGGTTCCTTGGTTCGGCCGGCTCGTCACGCCAGGTCCGCCAGCTTGCGGTTCAGTACCTCGAAGACCTCGGACACGGGTCCGGGGAGGTTCATCTCGTGGTGGGTGGCCGCCACGTCGTGCTCCTCGATGGTGCCCAGGACGTAGGGGCGCCAGAGGTGGGCGTACATCTCGTCCTTGAGCGTGGCGTGGAAGAAGACGATGTCGCCGTTGTAGACGGGGGATTCCCAATCCATCATCAGGTTGGTGTTGTTGGCGAGGACCTTCGACATGTTGTCCAGGAACTCCTGCTGGTTCCCGGTGCCGATGTACTGGCCGAAGAAGTCCTCGAGCTCGTCGCGGTAGTCCTCCACCGTCTTGTTGCGGTGGATGTCGGACCAGCCCTGGCCGCCCGGCTGGGAGTCCAGGACGGCCGTGAGGGCGATCTCGTGGCCGCGCCGGTCGAGGCCGGCGGCGACGGCCTGGACGAGGGTGCCGCCGTAGGACCAGCCGACCAGGTTGAAGGGGCCCTCGGGCTGGATCGCCAGCATCTCCTCGATGAAGTGGTCGACCATCTCGTCGATGGACTCCACGAGCGGGGCCCGGCCGTCGGCGCCGCGGGACTGCAGGGCGTAGGCCTGGCGGCCCTGCACGTGCGTGACGAAGCTGAAGTAGGCCCAGCCCAGGCCGCCTCCGCCGTGGAAGAACCACAGGGGCTTCTTGCCCGTGCCCGGGTCGCTGTTCAGCGGCAGGACGACGCCGAACGGGTCGGCGACCTCGTCGGGAACGGCTCCGGCGAGCAGCAGGGCGGCGAGCTCGGCCACCGTGGGGAACTTGATGATCGTCCTCAGCGGGAGCTCGACGTCGAAGTCCTTGCGGATGCGGACGCTGAGCCGGGTGGCCAGCAGGGAGTGGCCGCCGAGGGCGAAGAAGTCGTCGTCGACGCCGACGTGCTCCCGGTCGAGCAGCTCGCGGAAGACGGCGGCCAGCCTCTCCTCGTGGGAGTTGCGCGGCGCCCCGCCGGCCGGGGCGGTGGTGTGCTCCGCGGGCAGGGCCTGCCGGTCGAGCTTGCCGTTGGGGGTCAGCGGGATCTCGGCGAGGGGGATCAGCGCGGAGGGCACCATGTAGTCGGGGAGGCGTCCGCGCAGGTGCTCGGTCAGCTCGGGGAGGAGCGCGTCCGGATCGGCGGCGTCCGCGGCGGGGACCACGTAGCCGACGATGCTCCTGTCCCCCTGCCGGTTCTCGCGGACCACGACCGCCGCCCGCGAGACGGCGGGGTGTCCGGCGAGGACGTGCTCGATCTCGCCGAGTTCGATGCGGAAGCCGCGGACCTTCACCTGGTGGTCGGTGCGGGCCAGGTACTCCAGGGCGCCCGTCTTGTTCCACCGCACCAGGTCGCCGGTGCGGTACATGCGGGCGCCGGCGGGACCGAACGGGCAGGGCACGAAGCGTTCCGCGGTCAGGTCCGGACGGTCCTGGTAGCCGCGCGCGAGTCCGTCTCCGGCGATGTACAGCTCGCCCTGGACCCCGCGCGGGACGGGGCGCAGCCGGGCGTCGAGCACGTACACCTGGGTGTTGCCGATCGGGGTGCCGATGGAGACGCCCGCGCCCGCCTTGAGGGGGGCGGTGGTGGACCAGGTGGTGGTCTCGGAGGGGCCGTACCAGTTGCCGGCCTCGGCGGCCTGTTCGGCGAGGGTCTCGGCGAGGCGGACGGGGACGGCCTCGGCGCCGGTGATGATGCGCAGGCCGCGGGCGGCGTCCGGTTCGTGGGCGAGCAGCATCTGCCAGAAGCCGGGGGTGGCCTGGACGACGGTGACCGCGTGGCGGCGCAGCAGGGCCGTCATGGCCGACGGGTCGGTGACGGTCTCCTTCTTCGCCAGGACCATGGTGGCGCCGCAGACGAACGGCAGGTACAGCTCGGTGTTGGCCATGTCGAAGGAGACGGTCGTGCTGAACAGCATCCGGTCGGCGGCGGTCATGGGGAACCGGCGCCGGGCCGCGGCCAGGAAGTTGGCGACCGCGCCGCGCGGGATGGTGACGCCCTTGGGGGTGCCCGTGGAGCCCGAGGTGTAGATGACGTACTGGGTGTTGTCGGGGTGGACGCTCACCTCGGGCGGGGTGTCCGGGCAGTGCTCCCAGTCGGCGGCGGCCAGGGTGTCGGCGTCGAGGACGAGGGCCGGCCTGGCCTGGTCGAGGACGAAGTCGATGCGGGAGCGCGGGTGGTCGGGGTCGACGGGGATGTAGGCGCCGCCGGCCTTGAGCACGGCGAGCAGGGCCACCGGCAGGTTCGCCGTCCGGGGCAGGAGGACGGCGACCAGCGACTCGGCGCGCACCCCGCGGCCGACGAGCCAGTGCGCCAGCCGGTTGGAGCGGGCCTCGAGCTCGCGGTAGGTGAGGGTCTCCTCCTCGGCGATCAGGGCGGGGGCGTCGGGGGCGGCCTCGGCCTGCCGGCGCAGGGCCTCGGCCAGGCCGCCGTCGAGGGTGGGTTCGGCGGTGTCGTTGACCTCGGTCAGCAGCAGTTCCCGTTCGCCCTCGACCAGGACGTCGACCTCGCTGATCCGCATCTGCGGGTCGGCGGCGAGCTGCCGCAGGACGCGGGCGTAGCGGGCGGCCATGTCCTCGACGGTGTCCCGGTCGAAGAGGTGGGTGGCGTAGGAGATGTCGCCGCGCAGGGCACCGGTCTCGTCGGTGGTCATGCTGAAGAACACGTCGACCTGGGTGGTCGCGAGGAGGGCCTGGCGGTACTCGACGTCGAGGCCGTCGAGTTCGAGGGACCACTTCTCGGTGTTCTGCCAGCCGCACATCACCTGGAAGAACGGCCGGTAGGCGGCGGAGCGGTCGGGGTTGAGCTGTTCGACCAGCACCTCGAAGGGGACGTCCTGGTTCTCGTAGGCGGCCAGCGCCTTGTCGCGGACCTGGGCGAGGAGGGCGGCGAAGGTGGGGTCGCCGGAGAGGTCCATGCGGATGACCAGGTTGTTGACGAAGCAGCCGATGAGGTCGTTCAGCGCCTCGTCGGTGCGGCCGGCGATGGGGGTGCCGACGGGGATGTCCTCGCCGCCGCCGAGCTTGCCGAGCAGGACGCCGAGGGCGGCCTGCATCACCATCGACATGGTGAGTCCGCGTCCGTCGGCGAGCTTCTGGAGTCCGGCCATGACCTCGGCGGCCACGGGGATGGGGACGGCGTCGCCGTCCGTGCCGCCCTCGACGGAGCGGGGGCGGTCCAGGGGGAGGTCGAGGGGCTGCGGCACGCCCTCCAGTTCGCGGCGCCAGTAGGCGACCTGCTGCGCGCCCAGGCTCTCGGGGTCGGCGAGGTCGCCGAGGACCTCGCGCTGCCACATGGTGAAGTCCTTGTACTGGACGGGCAGCGGCTCCCAGCCGGGCGCCCGGCCGGCCCGGCGCGCGTTGTAGGCCGCGGCCAGGTCCCGGGCCAGGGGGGCGCCGGAGCTGCCGTCGGAGGCGATGTGGTGGATGACGAGGACCAGGACGTGCTCCTCGGGTCCGGAGCGCAGCAGGCGGGCCCGCAGGGGGATCTCCGTCTCCAGGTCGAACCAGTGCGCGACGGTCTCGTCGACGGCGGCGGACACGCCCTCGGGCGGCACGTCGGTCACCGGCACCGACACCTGCGCCAGCGCCTCCTCCAGCGGGAGGATCACCTGGTACGGCTCTCCGTCCTCGTCCGTCCGGTAGACGGTGCGCAGGATCTCGTGCCGGTCGACCAGGTCGCCGAGGGCCGCGAGGAGGGCCTCCTGGTCCAGCCGTCCGGTCAGCCGGAACGCCGAGGAGATGTTCCAGGTCTCCGCACCCTCCAGCTGGTGCAGGAACCATGTGCGTCGTTGCACGAAGGACAGCGGGATCATTGCTTCACTCCTCATACGAACATCCGGCGCAGGCCGGGGCGGCGCGCGGTGGCCGATTCCGCCAGCCACGGTGCGAGCGCGGCCACGGTCGGCAGGTCGAAGATCTTGCGGATGGGTATCTCCAGCCCCAGCTCGGCACGGGCGCGGCTGATCAGCCGGGTGGCGAGCAGGGAGTGCCCGCCGAGCTCGAAGAAGCCGTCGTCGATGCCGACCCGTTCCAGACCGAGCACCTCGGCGAACAGCGCGGCCAGGGCCTCCTCGCGGGCGTTGCGGGGCGCGCGGTAGGGGGCGCCGGTGAACTCCGGCTCGGGGAGTGCGGCCCGGTCCAGCTTGCCGTTGGGCATCAGCGGCAGCCGGTCCAGGAGCACGAAGGCGGACGGCACCATGAACTCGGGCAGCCGTTCGGCGGTGGACCGGCGCAGTTCCTCGGCGGTCAGGCCGTCCGCCGGGACGGCGTACGCGACGAGCTGCTGTGCGCCGCCGGGGCCGGGCCGGGCGATGACGGCGGCCTGGGCGACGGCGGGGTGCGCGGTGAGCGCCGCCTCGACCTCGCCGGGCTCGACGCGGAAGCCGCGCACCTTGACCTGGGCGTCGCCGCGGCCCGCGTACTCCAGCTGGTCCGCGTCGTTCCAGCGGGCCAGGTCGCCGGTGCGGTACATGCGGGCGCCGGGCGGGCCGAACGGGTCGGCCACGAAGCGGTCGGCCGTCAGGTCGGCGCGGCCCTGGTAGCCGCGGCCCAGGCTGCCGCCGACGTACAGTTCGCCGGTCACGCCCTGGGGTACCGGTGCCAGGTCGGGGCCCAGGACGTAGGCGCGCATGCCCCCGAGGGGGGTGCCGACGGGGGCGCTGCCGGAGCGGCCGGCGGCCTGGGCGGGGACGGTGAAGGCGGTGGCGTAGAACGACTCGCTCTGCCCGTAGGCGTTGACGACCCGTACGCCGGGGAAGGCGCCGCGGACCTTCTCGGCCAGTGCGGAGGGCAGGGCCTCGCCGGCGAAGACGACCGTCTCCACCTCGGTGCGGCCGGCGATGGCGTCGAGGATCTCGGCGAAGGCGGAGGGGACGGTGGAGACGACCGCGCCGCTCCAGCCGTCCGTCCGCTCGCCCAGCACCAGGACGTCCCGGACCAGTTCGACGACTCCGCCTGCGGCGAGGGTGGTGAAGATCTCGAACACCGAGACGTCGAAGTTGACGGAGGTGCCCGCGAGGAGCCGCTTGCCGGGCTGCATGCCCACGACGGGGGCGAGTTGGCGCACGCCGCCCACGATGTTGGCGTGGGTGATGGCGACGCCCTTGGGCTTTCCGGAGGAGCCGGAGGTGTACATCACGTACGCCAGCTGGTCCGGGTGGACCCGGGGCGCCGGGGCGGCGCCTTCGTCCCCGGCCTGGCCGAGCCGGTCGAGGAGGAGGTCCGGGGCCTCGTGCGGCGGCAGCGCCGCGGCCGTCGCGGAGTCCGTCAGGACCAGGTGCGGCCGGGCCTCGGCGAGGATGGCCGCCAGGCGGTGGCTGGGGTAGCGGGGGTCGGCCGGCAGGTAGGCGCCGCCCGCCTTGAGGATCGCGAGCAGGGCGACGACCAGCTCCGCCGACCGGGGAAGCGCCAGCGCGACCAGCGATTCCGGGCCCACCCCTCGGGCGGTCAGGACCCGGGCCAGGGCGTCGGCGCGGGTGTCGAGCTCGCGGTAGGTGAGGGTCTCGCCCTCGGTGACCAGGGCGGTCTCGTCCGGGGTCCGGGCGGCCTGCGCCTCGACCAGGCCGGGGACGGTGGTGTCCGGGGCGGGGACGGCCGTGTCGTTGAGGCCGGTGAGCAGCCGTTCGCGTTCGGCGGGGTCCAGGACCTCCAGCCGGCCGGCCGGCAGCCCGGGGTCGGCCGCCAGCTGCCGCAGGACGCGCACGAGGCGGGCCGCGATCACCTCCACCGCGTCCCGGGCGAAGACTCCCGGCGCGTACTGGAAGATCAGCTGCAGGTGTCCGTCGACGGCCGCCATCAGGGCCAGGGGGTAGTTGGTGGCGGTGGCCGGGCGCAGCCCGGTGAAGGCGATCCCGTCGGCGGCGGCGCTCGCGGCGGCCAGGCCCTCCCGGTCGACGGGGTAGGACTCGAAGACGAACAGCGTGTCGAAGAGGGACTGCCGGCCGAGGGCCTGCTGGATCTCGGTGAGCCCGAGGTGGTGGTGTTCCAGCAGGGCGGCCTGGCGGTCCTGGAGCCGGGTGAGGATCTCGGCGAGGGTGTCGCCGGGCGCGTACGCCACGCGTACGGGAAGGGTGTTGATGAACATCCCGACCATGGCGTCCACGTCGGTCACGGCGGGCGGGCGTCCGGAGACGGTGGCGCCGAACACCACGTCCCGGCGGCCGGTGAGCCGGCCGAGGAGCAGCGCCCAGGCGCCCTGGACCAGGGTGTTGACGGTGACGCCCAGCTCGGCGGCGCGGGCCGCGAGGGCGCGCGCCTCCGCGGCCGGGAGGTCCACGTCGAGCTGTGCGACGCCCTGGTCGCCGATGCCCTCGGAGCCGGGGGCGAGCAGGGTCGGCTCCTCGGCCCCGTCGAGCTCGGCCGTCCACGCCCGGAGGGACTCCTCGGTGTCCTGCCGGGCGCGCCAGGACAGGAAGGCGTCGAAGCCGGGGGCCGGGGGCAGGGCCGCGCCGTCGCCGCGGGCGCCGTAGAGCAGCAGCAGGTCCCGCATGAGCAGGGGGGTGGACCAGCCGTCGAACAGGACGTGGTGGGAGGTCATCACGAGTTCGGCGCGGCCGGGTTCCGTCACGACGAGGGAGAGCCGGAACAGGGGCGGGGTGTCCAGGTCGAAGTGGGCGGCCCGGTCCTCGGTGAGGAAGCGCTCGAACTCCTCGGTCCGTGCCGCCCCGTCGGCCCCGGTCAGGTCGAGGTGCTGCCAGGGCAGGGTCACCCCGTCGGCCGGGACGACCTGGACGAGGTCGCCGTCGGCCCGGGCCGCGTAGGCGGCGCGCAGGCCGGGGTGGCGTTCCAGCAGGGCCTGTCCGGCCCGGCGCATGCGGTCCGGGTCGACCTCGCCGGAGAGGTGGAACACCAGCTGGTTGTGGTAGGGGTCGAAGGAGGTGCCGGCGAGCTGCGTGTGGAACAGCATCCCGGACTGGGTCGGGGTGGCCGGCCAGATCCCGGTGAGCCGTCCGTACCGGGCCTCCCAGGTGTCGATCTCCTCCTGTGTCACGCCGGCCAGGGGTGCGTCGGAGGGGGTCAGCCCGCCGGCGCCGGGGGTGGCGGCGTGCCGGGCCAGGGCGGTCAGCGCCCGGACCCAGAGCAGGGCCAGTTCGGTCACCTCGTCGCGGGAGAGGACCCCGGCGGGGAAGGCGAAGGCGGCGGTCAGTTCCTCGCCTCCGGCGCCGGGGACGGCCGCGGCCTCGATCTCCAGGGCCTGCGGCCGCGCCAGGTCCGCGTCCGCCGCGGCGCCCGGGTCCCGGTGGGCGGGGTCCACGGCCCAGCCCAGGCCGCGGAGGTCCTCGGGCAGCAGCTCCGCGCCGGGGGTCCGGGCGAGGTAGGCGAACCCGATGCGCGGTGCGGCGGGGGCGTCGGGGGCGTGCGGGCCGGCGGCGTGGCCGGCCGCCGCCCGCACCTGTTCCTTGACGGCCTTGAGGGCCCGGCCGGCGGCCGGGCCGCCGGCGAAGGCGTCCGCGAGGTCGAGGCCGGCCAGGTCCAGCAGGGCGGGGAACTCGGGGGTGAGCCATCCGACCGTGCGGGACAGGTCGGCGCCGGGCACCAGGTGTGCGGCCCGGTCCTGCCCCTCCAGCCGGACCGGCGCGGGCGCCGCCGGCAGACCGCGCGCCTCGCGCCACCGGGCCAGGGCCAGGGCGAGGGCGGTGACCGGGCCGGTCTCGGCGCCGGTGCGGAACTGGGCGGGCAGCCGGTCCAGCAGCACCGCCGTGACCTCGGCCGGTACCCGCACCCGGACCGTGCCGGCGGTGGCGGGGCCGTGCACCGGGTCGGTCCCGGGGGCTCCGAAGAGGGGTTCCTTCCCGTAGGGGGCCGGCTGCGGGGACGGGGCGGCCGCCGTCTCGGCCAGGGCGTGGGCCCACCTGCGGTAGGAGGTGCCCGTGCGGGGCAGGGCCGGGGTGCGGCCCTCGCGCACCTGCTGCCAGGCGCGGACCAGGTCCGCGACGAGGATCCGCCAGGACTCCGGGTCCACGGCCAGCCGGTGCGCGACGACCAGCAGCCGGTCGCCGCCCGGCGCGGCGGTGAGCCGGACGAACTGCGCCATGACGCCCGCGTCGGGGTCGAGGCGGGCGGCGGCGGCTTCGAGTGCGGCGCGGACGGCGTCCTCGCCGGTGTCTCCGCCGGTGTCTCCGCCGGTGTTCGCGCCGTTGGCCTCCCGCAGCAGTGCGCGCGCGTCCAGGCTGCCGGGCTCCTCGATGACCAGGCCCGGTTCGGCCCGGTCGAGCCGGGCGCGCAGCACGTCGTGCCGGTCGAGGACGGCCTGTACCGCGGCGGCGAGTTCCTCGTGGGTGACGCCCTCGGGCAGGGTGAGCACCGTGGAGGTCCACGGCCGGCCGAGGGGGCCGCCGTGGGCGAGGAGCCGGTGGGCCTGCGGGGGCAGCGGGGCCCGGCCGGTGCCGCCGCCGGGCAGTTCGGGCAGGGCGGGGCCCTCCTCCTCCCGTGCGTCCACCAGTTCCACGAGCCGGGCGACGGTGCGGTGTTCGAAGATCTCGCGAACGGTGATCACCGTGCCGCGGGCCTTGGCCCGGGCGACGACCTGGATGGAGCGGATGCTGTCCCCGCCGAGGGCGAAGTAGTCGTCGTCGATGCCGACCCGTTCCAGGCCGAGGACTTCGGCGAAGAGCGCGCAGAGGGTCTCCTCGCGCGCGTTGCGCGGCGCCCGGCCGGTGGAGACCTGCGCGTAGTCCGGTACGGGAAGTGCCCGCCGGTTCAGCTTCCCGTTCGGGGTGAGCGGGATCCGCGAGAGCGGCACGATCGCGGTGGGCACCATGTAGTCGGGGAGGCGTCCGCGCAGGTATTCGGGGAGCCGGGCCATCAGCGGGCCGACCGACGTGGCGAGCGAGGGGTCGTTCGCCCGGATCCGCCCGCCCGCGCCGCCGGGGGCGGCGGCGAAGGCGCCCGTGACGATCCGGGTGCCGGGCAGCGGGGCGGGCAGCAGGACCAGGTCGAAGCGGCGGGCGTCCGCACCGGACCAGGTGACCACCGCGTCCCGGCCGTGCTCGCGGACCGCGCGGCGCAGTTCCTCCGGGTCGGCGGGCTCGGCGGCCGGCGCGGGCGCCGGGTCGAGGACGCCCGCCGTGACGGCGGCGGCGGACTCCTCGGCGAGGCGCGCGTTGGGGATCCCGGTCACCCGGACGGGGCCCGTCCGGTCGACCGCCAGGGCCAGTTCGGCGAGGTCGGAGCGCTGCCCCTGCCAGGGCACGGCCGGTATCCCGGCCAGGTCGAGCGCGTCGGCGGGCTCCTTGTGCAGGACGACCTCGTAGCGGTGCCGGGTCAGCTCGTTGTGCGCGTCCGCCGCCTTGAGCCGGATGTCGACGCCGACGGGGCGGCCCTGCGCCCATTCGGTGAACCATTCGGGGGCGACGACCAGTTCCCGTTCCGCGAACAGGGCCTTCTCGACCAGGCTGCGCAGTTCCTCGGGCGCCGCGTACGGGTGGGCCGCGCGCTGGGTCGCGGTGAGCAGGATCCGCAGGGTCGCGGCGTTGCGGACGTCGCCGACGATGATCCGGCCGCCGGGCGCGAGCAGGTCCACGGCCTCGCTCAGCACCCGGTCGAGGTAGCCGGCGCTCGGGAAGTACTGCACCACCGAGTTGAGGACGATCGTGTCGAACGTGCCCCGGGGCAGCCCGGAGACGTCGTCCGCGGGCTGGGCGCTCAGCCGGACCCGGTCGCCGTGCCCGGCCTGTGCGGCCTGCCGGCGGACGCGGTCGACGACGGTGGCGGAGATGTCGGTGCCCCAGTACTCCTCGACCTCGCCGACGATCTTCGCGAGCAGCAGTCCGGAGCCGACGCCGATCTCCAGCACCCGGCGGGGCGCGTACCGCAGCACCTGTGCGACGGCCGCGTCCTGCCATTCCCGCATCTGTTCGCGCGGGATGGGCTCGCCGTCGTAGGAGGAGGTCCACAGTTCGAAGTCCTCGCCGAGCGCCTCCTCGGCGGAGCCGGCGTAGGTCTCGTCGTAGACCTGGCGCCATTCGTCGACCTGGTCTTCGGCGTCGGCCGCGGCGCCTTCGGGGTCGGGGACCACGTAGCCGACGAGGCGCTTGTCGTCCTCCCGGTCCTCGCGGACCACGACGACGGCCTGGGCCACGCCGGGGTGCCCGGCCAGCACGTTCTCGATCTCGCCGAGCTCGATGCGGAAGCCGCGGACCTTCACCTGGAAGTCGGTCCGCCCGACGTACTCCAGTCGGCCGTCGGCGGACCAGCGCACCAGGTCTCCGGTGCGGTACATGCGGGCGCCGGCGGGGCCGAAGGGGCAGGCCGTGAACCGTTCGGAGGTCAGCCCGGGGCGGCCCTGGTAGCCGCGGGCCAGGCCGTCGCCGGCGATGTACAGCTCGCCCTGGACCCCGCGCGGGACCGGGTCGAGCCGGGCGTCCAGCACGTACACCTGCGTGTTGCCGATCGGCGCGCCGATGGCCACGCCCCGGCCGGCCTCGACGGGCGCCAGGGTGGACCAGATGGTGGTCTCGGTGGGGCCGTAGACGTTGAACACCTCGGCGGCGGTGGCGGCCAGGGTCTCAGCCAGCCGGGCGGGGAGGGCCTCGCCGCCGGTCAGGAGGCGCAGGCCCTTCGCGGCGTCCGGCTCGTGCTGGAGCAGCATCTGCCAGAACGCCGGGGTCGCCTGGGCCACGGTGACCTCGTGGCGGCGGAGTACGGCCGCGACCTCGGACGGGTCGGAAAGGGTGTCCTTGCCCGCGAGGACGACGGCCGCGCCGTGGACCAGCGGGAGGTACAGCTCCAGTGCCGCGATGTCGAAGGAGACCGTGGTGACGGCGAGCCACCGGTCGGCGGGTGACAGCGGGACCGTGCGGCCCATGGTGGCCAGGAAATTGTCCAGCGCGCCGCGCGGGACGCTGACTCCCTTGGGCTTGCCGGTGGAGCCCGAGGTGTAGATGACGTACGCGGTGTTGCCGGCCGAGACGCGGGGGGCGGGTACGGGGCCGGGGTGGCCGGCGGCGTCCTGGGCCCCGGCCAGCGTCGCGGCGTCGAGGACGAGGGCCGGGCGGGAGTCGGCGAGGATGTAGTCGATCCGGGATTCGGGGTGGTCCGGGTCGATGGGGACGTAGGCCGCGCCGGCCCTGAGGACGGCCAGCAGGGCGACCACGAGTCCGGCCGAGCGGGGCAGGCGGACGGCGACCAGGGATTCGGGGCCCACCCCGCGTCCGGTCAGCCAGTGCGCCAGCCGGCCGGCCCGCGCGTCGAGTTCGGCGTAGGTCAGCGACTCGTCCTCGGCGATGACGGCGAGGGCGTCGGGGGCCTCGCGGGCCTGCCGGGCCACGGCCTCGACCAGTCCGGGCTCCAGGGTGGGCCCGGCGGTGTCGTTGGCGGTGTCCAGCAGCCAGGCGCGCTCCTGCGCGTCGAGGACGTCGAGGTCGGCGAGGCGCAGGGCGGGGTCGGCGACGGCCTGCCGCAGGATGCGGACGAACCGGTCGACGACGGCGACGGCCGTGCTGTGGTCGAAGAGCTCCGCCGCGTACTCCAGGCGGCCGTGGGCGCGGCCGGTGGCGTCCGGGACGATGTTGAAGAACAGGTCGAACTTGGCGGTGTCGGTGCCGAGGGCGACCGGGGTGACCCGCAGGCCGGGCATCTCGATCTCCGGCCAGACGAACTGCCAGGCCAGCATCACCTGGAACAGCGGCTGGTAGGAGGTGGAGCGGTCCAGGCCGATCAGTTCCACCAGCCGTTCGAAGGGGACGTCCTGGTTGTCGTACGCGGCGAGGGCCTTGTCCCGGGCCTGTTCCAGCAGGCCGGCGAAGGTCGGGTTCCCCGACAGGTCGGCGCGCAGCACCCAGGTGTTGACGAAGAACCCGATCAGGTCGCCGAGGGCTTCCTCGGTGCGCCCCTCGATGGGGCTGCCGATCGTGACGTCCTCGCCGCCGCCCAGCTTCTGCAGCAGGACGGCGAGGGCGGCCTGGGCGGCCATGGGGGCGGTGGCCCCGTGCTCGGCGGCCAGTTTCCCGAGGCGGGTGACGAGTTCGGGTTCCAGCTCGAAGGAGACGTGTCCGCCGCGGTGGCTGGCCACCGCCGGGCGGGGCCGGTCCAGCGGCAGGTTCACCGGCTGCGGCACGTCGGCCAGTTCGCGGCGCCAGTGCTCCAGCTGCGCCGCGGCGATGCTCTGCGGGTCGGCCTCGTCGCCCAGCAGCTGCTGCTGCCACAGCGTGTAGTCCTTGTACTGGACGGGGAGCGGCTCCCAGTCCGGCCCCTTCCCGGCGTGGCGGGCCGCGTAGGCCTCCATGAGGTCGCGCAGGAACGGTCCCATCGAGGCGCCGTCCGCCGCGATGTGGTGGAAGACGAACGCCAGGACGTGCTCCTGCGGGGCGATCCGGAAGACGGTCGCCCGCAGGGGCAGCTCGGTGTCCAGGTCGAAGGCCTCGGCGACGGCGTCGCGCAGCGCCCCGTCCACCGCGTCCGCGGCCACGTCGGTCACCCGCAGCCGGGGGTCCGCCTCCTCGGGCGGGAGGATCCGCTGCTCGGGCGTCCCGTCCGCGTCCTCGGCGATGAGGGTGCGCAGGCTCTCGTGCCGGGTGACGACGTCGCGCACCGCGGCGGCCAGGGCGGCCGTGTCCAGCGGCCCGTCCAGGCGGAGCACGAACGGGATGTTGTAGGTCGCGGACGGGCCCTCCAGGCGGTGGAGGAACCACATCCGGCGTTGCGCGAAGGACAGGGGGATCATCGGGCCTGCTCCGATACGGTCATCTGGCCCAGCCGGGGGCGCAGCTGGGGGCGGTTCGAGGTCGGCCCGGAGAGTTCCGCGATCTGCTCCGCCAGGCGGGCGACGGTCGGGTTGCGGAAGACGGTCGTGACCTTCACGTCGACGTCGAGGGCGTTGCGGATGCGGCCGGTGAGCCGGGTGGCCAGCAGCGAGTGCCCGCCGTGGTCGAAGAAGTCGACGTCGATGCCGACCTCCTCCACGCCCAGCAGCTCGGCGAAGAGCCGGCAGAGGACTTCCTCGGTGGGGTTGCGCGGCCCGCGTCCGGGCTCGGCCCGGGCGGGGAGGTCGGGCGCGGGCAGTGCCTTGCGGTCGAGCTTGCCGCTGGGGGTGGAGGGGAGTGCGGCGAGCGGGACGACGACCGAGGGGACCATGTACTCGGGGAGGTGCTCGCGGGCCAGGTCGGTCAGGGCCGCCGGGTCGAGCCGCTCCGGGGTCCGGCCGGCCGCCGGGACGGCGTAGACGACCAGGCGCTGGTCGCCGGGGCGGTCCTCGCGGACCAGGGCGACGGCGTTCTCCACGTCGGGGTGGGCGGCGATCACCTGCTCGATCTCGCCGAGTTCGATGCGGAAGCCGCGGAGCTTGACCTGGAAGTCGGAGCGGCCGATGTACTCGACCTGGCCGTCGGCGTTCCAGCGCACGACGTCGCCGGTGCGGTACATCCGGCCGCCGGACTCGCCGAACGGGCAGGCGACGAACCGGTCCGCGGTGAGGGCGGTCTGGCCGAGGTAGCCGCGGGCGAGTCCGGTGCCGGCCAGGTACAGCTCGCCGGGGACGCCGGGGGCGACCGGGCGCAGCGCCGCGTCGAGCACGTACACCCGGGTGTTCCACACCGGCGCGCCGATCGGTACCCGGTCCGCGCCGGGTACGTGCCGGTACGCGGTGACCTCGACGGAGGCCTCGGTGGGCCCGTAGAGGTTGTGGACGCCGAGGCCGGGCAGGAGGCCGGCGACCTTGTTGGCCAGGGCGGGCGGGAAGGCCTCGCCGGCGACCTCGATCCAGCGCAGGCTCTCGCAGTCCTTGGCGGCGGGCTCGGCCGCGAAGGCCTCCAGCAGGGAGGGCACGAAGTCGGCGCCGGTGACGCCTTCGCGCCGGATCAGTTCGGCGAGGTACGCCGGGTCGCGGCGCCCGTCTGGGCGGGCGATGACCACGGCCGCGCCGGTCTGGAGCGGGGCGAAGATCTCGGGCACCGAGACGTCGAAGCTCGCGGTGGTGCTGAGCAGGACGCGGTCCTCGGGGGTGACGTCGAAGTGGGACAGGCCCCACTTGAGGCGGTTCATGATGGCCCGGTGGGCGACCTGGACGCCCTTGGGGCGGCCGGTGGAGCCGGAGGTGAAGATGACGTACGCGGCGTGGTCCGGGGAGAGCGCGCGTACCGGGTCGGTGTCCGGGTGGCCGGAGACGTCGGGGAGGTCGGCGTCGAGGACGAGCAGCGGCCGCGCGCTCTCCAGGACGAGCCGTACCCGGTCCTCGGGGAGTTCGGTGTCGACGGGCACGTAGGCGGCGCCGGCCTTCACCACGGCGTAGATGGCCACCATGAGGTCCACGGAGCGGGGCACCTTGACGGCGACGAGCCGCTCGGGTCCCGCGCCCTGCTCGACGAGCCAGTGCGCGAGCCGGTTGGCGCGGCGGTTGAACTCGGCGTAGGTCAGGGTCTCGTGCTCGCCGATCAGCGCCGTCCGGTCGGGCGTGCGCCGCACCTGGGCCTCGAAGGCGCCGGGCAGGGTGTCGGGCGCCACGGGGTGCGCGGTGTCGTTGACCCGTTCGGTCAGCAGGTGCCGTTCGTCCGCCGACAGCACCTCGACGGAGCCGACGGGGGTCTTCGGGTCTTCGAGGAACCGCTCCAGGACCCGGACGAGCCGGGCGGCGACGGCCTCGGCCGCCTCCCGTTCGAAGAGGGTGGTCTGGTAGTCGAGGGAGAGGCGCAGGTAGGGGTCGGAGGAGTTGAGGGTGAGGGGGTAGTGCGAGCCGGCGAAGGGGCGGATGGCGTCGATGGTGAAGCCCGCCGACTCGTTGGCCTCGACGATGCCCTCGCGGTCGATGGGGTAGTTCTCGAAGACGACGATCGTGTCGAACAGCGAGGGCAGGCCGACGCCGCGCTGGATGTCGGCGAGGCCGTAGTAGTGGTGGTCGAGGAGGGAGATCTGCCGGTCCTGGAGGCCGGTGACGACCTGCGCCAGGGTGTCGCCGGGCCGGCAGCGCACCCGGGTCGGGAGGGTGTTGATGAACAGGCCGACCATCTCGTCCGAGCCGGCCAGGTCCGCGGGGCGGCCGTTGACGGCCGCGCCGAACACCACGTCGTGCTGCCCGGTGAGCTTCGAGAGCAGCACGGCCCACGCGCCCTGGAGGAGGGTGTTGAGGGTGACTCCGAGTTCGGCGGCGCGGCGGGCGAGTTCCCGGCCCTGGTCGATGGAGAACGGGACCTCGACGCGGCCGAGGGCGGTGGCCTCGCCCTCGGCGGTGCGGTCGCCGGCCACGAGGGTGGGCTGCTCGAAGCCGTCGAGCTCCTCCTTCCAGCGGGCGGCCGAGGCCTCCCGGTCCTGCCGGGACAGCCAGGCCAGGTAGTCGCCGTAGCCGCGGACGGCGGGGAGTTCCTCGTCTCCGGCGTACAGCCGGACGAGGTCCTTGATGACCAGGGGCGAGGACCAGCCGTCGAACAGGGTGTGGTGCGCGGTCACGATGAGCTTGGACCGCTCGGGCCCGCAGGTGAGCAGGGCCAGACGGAAGAGCGGCGGCCGGGTGGGGTCGAGCTGGTCGGCCCGGTCGTCGGCGAGGGCCCGGTCGAGGGCCGCGTCCTGCTCGGCCGCGGTGCGCCCGGTCAGGTCGAGGTGGCGCCAGGGCACGTCGACGTGTTCGGCGACGACCTGGACGGGGTCCCCTCCGGCGGCGGCGAGGAACGCGGAGCGCAGGTTGGGGTAGCGGTCGAGGAGCGCCTGTCCGGCCGCCCGCATCCGGGCGGGGTCCACGGGTCCGGACAGGTGCAGCACGAACTGCATGTGGTAGACGTCGAAGGTGCCGTCGGCGAGGGCCGCCTGGAACTGGATGCCGGACTGGCCGGGGGCCTGCGGCCAGACCTGGACGAGGCGGCCGTAGCGCTCCTCCCACTCCTCGATCTCGCGCTGCTCCACGGTGACCAGGGGGGCGTCGGAGGGGGTGAGGCCGCCGGTGTCGGGGCGGGCCGCGTGGGCGGCGAAGCCGTGCAGCACCTCCACCCACAGGTCGGCGAGTTCGGCGGTGCGCTCGCGGGACAGCACGCCGGTGGGGAACATGAAGACGGTCTGGAGCCGGGCGCCCTCGTCGGTGTCGGTGACGACCGAGTTGACCTCGAGCGCGGACAGCACGGGCAGGTCCGGGTCGGGCATCGGGATCAGCTCGGAGGACCAGTCGGACGGGGCCCAGCCCTGGCCGCGCAGGTGCTCGGGCACGTCGGAGCCGGAGATCCGGCCGAGGTAGTTGAAGCCGATCTGCGGGGCGGGGTACTCCTCCAGCCGGTCCGCGGTCTCCGGGTTCAGCCAGCGCAGCAGCCCGAAGCCGAGGCCCTTGCCGGGGACCGCGCGCAGCTGCTCCTTGACCCGCTTGACGGCCGTGCCGGCCGCGGGGCCGCCGGCCAGCACCTCGGCCAGGTCCACGCCGGCCACGTCGACCTGCGCCGGGTACATGCTGGTGAACCAGCCGACGGTGCGCGAGAGGTCGGCGCCGGGGACGGCGTCCTCCTCGCGGCCGTGGCCCTCCAGCCGGACCAGGGTGGAGCGCGCGTCGCCGCGCCAGCGGTTCACGGCGAGGGCGAGGGCGGCGAGCAGCACGTCGGTGCCGGTGGCCCGGAACGCGGCGGGGAGGCGGGTCAGGACCGCCTCGGTGACCTCCGCGGGCAGCTGCACCCGTACGGTGTCGAGGGTGGCCATGGTGTCCACGGCCGGGTCGAACGCCCGCTCGCCCAGCGGGAGGTTGGCGGACTCCAGTACGTCGCGCCAGTGGTCGAGCTCCTCCTCCCGCTCCGGGGTGATCGCCTCGGACTCCAGGGCCGCCGCCCAGCGGCGGGCGGAGGTGCCGACGGCGGGCAGTGCGGGCGTCCGGCCGGAGCGGACCTGCTGCCAGGCCTCGGCGAGGTCCGACACGAGGATGCGCCAGGAGACCCCGTCGACCACGAGGTGGTGCAGGACCAGGAGGAGCCGGCCCGGGCCGGAGTCCGGGGTGAACCAGACGAGGTCCGCCATGGTCCCGGCCGCCGGGTCGAGCCGGCCGGCCGCGGCGTCCAGTTCGGCCTTCGCCGCCTCCAGCGCCGCGGGGTCGTCCCAGCCGCCGGTGACGGGCACCCGCCGGATCAGGTCCGCCGCCCGGACGGTGCCTTCGGGGGCCACGACGAGGGCGGGTGTGTCCGCGTCGCGCACGAGCCGGGAGCGCAGGAGGTCGTGCCGGTCGAGCACGGCGTCGAGGGTGGCGGCGAGCCCGGCCTCGTCGATGCCCTCCGGGAGGTCCAGTACGAGCGACATGGCGAAACGGTTCAGCCCGCCGCCGTGCTCGAACACGTGCCGCGCCACCGGCTGCAGCGGCAGCGTGCCGACGCCGCCGCCGTCCAGTTCCGCGAGGACCGGTGCCCGGTCGCGGCGGTCGGCGGCGGCCTCGGCGAGCCGGGCCGCCGTACGGCATTCGAAGATCTCCCGCGTGGTGACCTCCAGGCCCCGGGCCCGGGCCCGGGCCACGACCTGGATCGAGCGCAGGCTGTCGCCGCCGACGGCGAAGAAGTCGTCGTCGATGCCGACCCGGTCGACGCCGAGCACGTCGGCGTAGGCCGCGGCGATGATCTTCTCGGCTTCGGTGCGCGGCTCCCGGTAGGCCCCGCCCGCGAACTCCGGTTCGGGCAGCGCCGAGCGGTCCAGCTTGCCGGTCGGACCGAGCGGGAGCCGGCCGACGGCCACGAAGGCCGAGGGCACCATGTAGTCGGGCAGCCGGGCCGCGGTGAACTTGCGCAGTTCGGCGGCCGAGGCGCCGGCCTGCACGTCCACGTCGCCGATGCCGCCCGCCCCGTCGTCGCCGACGGCGCCCTCACCGGTGTGCACCACGTACGCGACGAGCCGCTTCCCGCCGGCGGGCACCTCACGGGCGATGACCACGGCCTCGCTGATGCCGGGGTGCGCGGTGAGGGCCGCCTCGACCTCGGCGGTCTCGATGCGGAAGCCGCGCACCTTCACCTGGCCGTCGCCGCGGCCGACGCACTCCAGCCGGCCGTGCGCGTCCCAGCGCGCGAGGTCGCCCGTGCGGTACATCCGCTCGCCCGGGGTGCCGAAGGGGCTGGCCACGAACCGCTCGGCGGTCAGCCCCGGGCGGCCGTGGTAGCCGCGGCCGAGGCAGGTGCCGACCACGTACAGCTCGCCGACCACGCCCTGCGGCACCGGGGCGAGTCCCGGGCCCAGCACGTACGCGCGCATGTTGCCCAGCGGGGTGCCGATGGGCGCGACGTCGCCCCCGGCCCACTCCTCGGACGCGCCGAGGGAGTACGCGGTGGCGTAGAAGCTCTCGCTCTGCCCGTAGGAGTTGACGATCTGCGCGCCGGGCAGGGCCTCGCGCACCTGGCGCACCAGCCGGGCGGGGAGCACGTCGCCCGCGAGGACGACGCTGCGCACGCCGGGCGCCTTGGGCAGGTGGCCCACCAGTTCCCCGAGCACCGAGGGGACCCCGCTGAGGACGTGTCCGTCCCAGCTCTCCCGCTCGGCGAGGACCAGTGCGTTCTCGACCAGTTCGGCGGTGCCGCCGGTGGAGAGGGTGGTCAGCAGCTCGAAGACCGAGACGTCGAAGTTGACGGAGGTGCCGGAGAGCATCTTCCAGCCGGGCGGCGCGTCGAGGGTGCGCACCAGTTCCCGTACGCCGTTGACGACGCCGCGGTGGGTGATCGCCGCCCCCTTCGGCTTGCCGGTGGAGCCGGAGGTGTACATCACGTACGCCAGGTTGTCCGGCGCGGGCCGCCGCGCCCCGTCCGGCGCCGTCCCGTCGGCCTCCCAGGCGGCGCGGTCGTCGACGTTGACGACCGGGACCTCGTGCTCCGGCAGCTCGCGGGCGGTCGCCGTGTCGGTCAGGACGAAGCGCGGGCGGGCCTCGGAGAGCACCGTCCCCGCCCGTCCGGCGAGGTACTGCGGGTCCAGCGGGACGTACCCGGCGCCGGACTTGAGGATGCCGAGCAGGCCCACGACGAGTTCCTCGGTGCGCGGCAGCGCCAGCACCACGAGGTCCTCCGGCCCGGCCCCGCGCCGGTTCAGCTCCCGCGCGAGGGCCTCGGCCCGGTCGTCGAGCTCCCGGTAGGTCAGCGTCCGGCCGTCGCACACCAGGGCCGGGGCGTCGGGAGTCCGCGCGGCCTGCTCCTCGAACAGCTCCGGGACGGTCAGCGCGGGCAGCTCGGTGGCGGTGTCGTTGAACCGGCCGAGCAGGCGGTCCCGTTCGGTGTCGTCGAGCACGTCGACGGCCCCGACGGTGCGGTCCGAGTCGGCCACCAGGGCGTCGAGCACGCGCACGAACCGGGTCGCGAGGGTTTCGACGGTGTCCCGGTCGAACAGGTCGGTGGCGTACTCCAGGCGGACGCCCGCCCCGCCGGAGGCGTCCGGGATCATGTTGAAGAACAGGTCGAACTTGGCGGTGCCGGTCTCCAGCGTCTCCGGCTCGGCTTCGAGGCCGGGGAACTCCAGCTCCCCCAGCGGCTCCTGCCAGGCGAGCATCACCTGGAAGAAGGGGTGGTAGGCGATGGACCGGTCCGGGTTGAGCAGTTCCACCAGCCGCTCGAAGGGGATGTCCTGGTTGTCGTAGGCGGCCAGCGCCCGGTCGCGCACCCGCCGCAGCAGCTCGCGGAAGGTGGGGTTGCCGGAGAGGTCGACGCGCAGCACCCAGGTGTTGACGAAGAAGCCGACGAGGTCGCGCAGTTCCTCGTCGGTGCGGCCGGCGATGGGTGCGCCGATGGGGATGTCGTCCCCGCAGCCGAGGTGGTGCAGGAGCACGGCGAGCGCCGAGTGCATGACCATGGACACGGTCAGGTCCTGCTCGGCGGCCAGTTCCTCCACGGCGGCCAGCAGTCCGGGCCCGATCGGGAAACGGACCAGGCCGCCGTCGGGGCTGGTGCGCTGGGGGCGCGGGCGGTCCGTCGGCAGGGCCAGGGGCTGCGCCATGCCGTCCAGGGCCCCGCGCCAGTAGGCGAGCTGTCCGGCGGCCAGGCTGTCGGGGTCGGACTCGTCGCCGAGCACGTCCTGCTGCCACAGCGTGTAGTCCGCGTACTGGACGGGGAGCGGCTCCCACGCCGGGGCCGCTCCCTCCTTGCGGGCCGCGTACGCCTCGGTGAGGTCGCGCAGCAGCGGTCCGAGCGACTCCCCGTCGAGGGCGATGTGGTGGACGACGAGCACGAGGGTGTGCTCGCGGGGGCCGGTCCGCAGGAGGGTGGCGCGGATCGGGGTGTCGGCGGCCAGGTCGAAGGTCTCCTTGGCCGCCCGGTCGACGGCCGCCGCCCGCTCCCGCGGTGCGACGTCGACGGCCGGCAGGCTGACCGGCCGCTCCCCGGACGCCAGGACCCGCTGGTGCGGGATCCCGTCGTCGCCCTCGGCGATCACCGTGCGGAGGACCTCGTGCCGGTCGACGACGTCGCGGAGCGCCGCTTCGAGGGCGCCCGCGTCCAGCTCACCGGTCAGCCGCAGGGCAAACGCGCCGTTGTAGGTCGGGGAAGGGCCTTCGAACCGGTCCACGAACCACAGCCGGCGCTGCGCGAACGACAACGGGATCATTGTGTCTCCAAATTCGGCGAACCAGGGAGCAGGTCGAGCAGGTCGGTCGTCGCTCAGCTCTGGTCGAGCAGGGTCAAGAGTTCTTCGTTGTAGAAGTCGTCGATCGAGATCGCCCCGGACAGGGTGGAGAAGTACCGGTCGATGTGCTCCTGGTGGCCGACGAGCCTGCGCAGCATGTCCGTGCGCCCCTCGGGCTTGAGTTCGGCCACGTTGAGGGCGCCCTGGTACTGGCTGTGCGCCTCGTTGCCCAGCTCGTTCTCGTAGCGGCGCAGGGCGGAGCGGAGCGGAGCGTCCTCGTGCAGGCGGTCCCCGATGAGGTCGGTGAGGGACTGGGCCTGGACGAAGGCCTCGGTGATCCCGCGGGCGGTGATGGAGTCCTTGTGGTTGACCGCGTCGCCGACCAGCACCCAGCCGGGCCCGTAGGCCTTGCGGAAGAAGTTCTCCTGGTGGCCGGTGCCGTACATCTGCTCCTCGCGGCTGCCGCCGCGCATCCGCTCGTACAGGTCGGGGGCGGTGCTGCGGACGGCTTCGAGGTAGGCGGGCTCGACGTCCTTGCGGACCTGGTTGTAGTCGGCCTGCGGGAAGTACGTCATGATCAGCTTGAGGTCGTCGTTGGTGGGGACGGCGGCGACCCAGCGCCCCGGCCGCTCGTACAGCTCGAAGCTGGAGGGCACGCCGGACCAGTAGCTGTAGTAGACGCAGGTGGCCCGGGGGTGCTCGATGACGTACGGGGCGCCGGCCTTGCGGGCCACGAGCGAGCGCATCCCGTCCGCGCCGACGACCAGACGGGCCCGGGCGGTGGCCTCGGCGCCGCCGGGGGTGGTGTAGCGCACGCCGCTGACCCGGTCCTCCTCCCACAGCAGGTCGCCCACCGCGCAGCCCTCCCGGAACTCCACTCCGGCCTCGACGGCTCCGGCCGCGAGGATCGGGTCGAGGACGTAGCGCCGGGGCGCGTAGGTGGTGGTCAGGCCGTCCATCGGGAGGGAGAAGCCGTCGATGCGGACGCCGGGGCCCTCGTAGCGCTCGTGGGTGATGGGCGTCGCGCCCGATTCGCGGATCCGGTCGAGCAGTCCCCACCGGTTCAGGAGGGCCACGCCCTGCATGTGGATGTAGTGCGAGGAGAGGGTGTCCTGCGGGAAGCGGGCCTTCTCCAGGAGGAGGACGCGGTAGCCGCGCCGGGCGAAGAGCATGGCCGTCGGCGCGCCCGCGCAGCGGGCCCCGATGACGATGACGTCGTAGTCGTCCATGGTCGCTGCCCCCTACCGGCTGGATTCGATGTAGGCGGAGATCGACGCGATCGTCGGGTTGAGGAACATCTGGTCCATGGGGACCTCGGCGCCCAGTTCCTCGATGTAGGCGCCCTGGATCTTGGTCATGATCAGGGACTGGCCGCCCAGGGCGAAGAAGTCGTCGTCGGGGCCTATGTCGTCGCGCTCGAACTCCCGGCACCAGATGGCGCGGACACCGTCGGCAATCATCACAGTCCTCTCGCTATCGCGTCGGCGAGCGCCGCGCGGTCCACTTTTCCGTGCGGGCTGAGGGGGATCCGCGGGATGTTCGTGAACCTGGCGGGCACCATGTTCCGCGGCAGGTCCGCCAGGAGGCGGGCGCGCAGGTCGTCCTCGGCGAGGTCGGCGCCCGCCGGGACGACGAACGCGGACAGCTCGGCCTCGCCGGCGGCGGTGCGGGTGACCGCCACGGCGGCCTCGCGGACCCCGGCGAGCCGGGCGAGGGCGCGTTCGACGTCGGCGGGGTCGATGCGCATGCCGCGGACCTTCACCTGTGCGTCGATCCGGCCGAGGACGACGAGGTCCCCGTCGGCGTTCACCCGGCCGCGGTCGCCCGTGCGGTACAGGCGCAGGGGCTCCCCGTCGGCCTCGACCGTGGTGAACTTCGCGTTCTCGGGTCCGGCGGCGCCGAGGTAGCCGGCGCCGACGCCGGTTCCGGAGATGCAGATCTCGCCCTGCTCCCCCGGCGCGACGCCGCGCAGCGCCTCGTCGAGGAGGTGGATGGCGGTGTTGTACGCCGGGCGGCCGACCGGGGCGACCTCGTGTCCGCCGGGCCGGTACCCGGCGAGGTCGTAGGAGGTGGCGACGTCCGTGCACTCGGCGACGCCGTACTGGTGCAGCAGGGTGCAGGTGTTGCCCTCGCGGCGGGCCCAGTCGGTGAGCCGTTCGGCCTTGAGGGCCTCGCCGCCGAAGAGCACGTAATCGAGCCGGGTCAGGGCGTCCCCGCCGCGGGCGGTCTCCCAGTCCACCAGCAGGTACAGCGTGCTGGAGGCGCAGTGCACGGTCCGGATCGGGTGCTCGCCCAGCATGCGGTAGGCGAGCATGGGGTCGAAGTTCCGGCTCGTGGTGAAGTACTGGGTGGCCCCGCAGAACAGCGCGGTCATCAGGGCGCGCTGGGAGAGGTCGAACCCGAAGGCGCTGACGACCAGGTTGTGCGACCCCTGGTGCAGGCCGTACTCCAGCTGGAGCCAGTTCATCAGGTTGAACCAGCCCTCGTGCCGCACGGCGGTCAGCTTGGGCGTGCCGGTCGAGCCGGAGGTGAAGACCGCGTAGCACAGGTCGTCCCCGGTGACCTCGATGGCGGGGGCGGTCGCGGGGAGCGCCGCGAGCCGCTCGGACAGCTCCTCGAAGCCGGTGACCTCGACGGGCGCCCGCTCGATCAGTCCGGCCGTCGCCGGGGAGGCGACGATCAGCGCGAGGCCGGGGACCTGGTCCAGCAGCAGCCGGAGCCTGGCGGGCGGGTAGGCCGGGTCGAAGGGGACGTAGGCCGCGCCCGCCTTGAGCGTGCCGAGGACGGCCACGAGCAGGTCGGCCGAGTAGTCCAGGCACACGCCGACCTTGGCGCCCCGCCCCACTCCGCGCGCGGCGAGGTGGCGGGCGAACCGGTTCGCCCGCGCGTCCAGCTCCGCGTACGTGGTCCGTTCGCCGGCCCGGAAGACGGCGACGGCGTCGGGGGTGGCCCGCGCGTGCTCCTCGAACCGTCGGTGCACGACGGGGTTCGGGGGCAGGGCGACCCGTTTTCCCTGAAGGATCATCAACTGCTCCGGTGTGAGGGGTTTCCCGGCGGGACGGCCGCCGGCGCACCACGGAACGGAACGGGACCGGCCCGGCGCGTGCGCGCGGGCGGTCCGCGCCGCTAGGCGGACTTGAGTTCGGCGGTCGTCCGGTCGGCAGTGGTCCGGTCGGCGGTCTCCAGCAGCCGGGTCACCCACTTGTCCACGGGCAGACCGTGCGCGGCGGCCGCCTTGGAGAGGTGTTCGAGCTGGTCGGCGGAGAGCTCGATGGTGAGCTTCGTGACCCGCGGGCAGCGCTGCGCGGCCGCCGCAGCGGGCTGCTCGTCACCCCCGCCCGCGGGGAGCCCGGCCGTGTCGTTCTGTACGGCGAGGCCGGCGCGGACCGAGCGGCGCAGTTCGTTGCGCGACCACTTCTGCTGTTCGGCCCGGCGCAGCCAGTAGTCCTGCTCCGGCGGGGACAGCCGGGCCACCTCGGCGTGGTGGGCGAAGCTCAGGCCGTCGCGCCTGCGGTGGTGGTCGAACCGCCGCGCCACCCACGCGTAGTTGCGCAGCGTCTGGTAGTCGAGCCCGGTGCGCTCGATCGCCTCCTTGTAGCGCCGCCACCCGTAGGTGGCCTCGCCGAAGCGCAGCCAGTCGGCGAGCCACCAGGCCGAGGAGTTCCCGAGCTCGCGCAGATTGGTCCCGATCTGTTCCCAGGAGCGTTCCGGCAGGTTCGCCGGGAGGATCATCCCCGTCTTGCGCACTTCGGCCTGCGGTCCCACGAAGGACAGGACCACATCGCCTTGGGCGGGCCCGCCAGGACGGCCCGACGGCCGGGCCCGGTAGCTGCCCGCGGTTCTCACAGCGCCGCTCACGATCTTCATCCCCCAATTCAGAGTGTGTGCCAGGGCGCCGGTGTCTCAGTCCGCCGCCATGGCCTCGCGCAGGCTCCGGGGGCGCAGGTCGGTCCAGTTGCGTTCGACGTACTCCAGGCATGCGGCGCGGTCCGCCTCGCCGAAGACGACCCGCCAGCCGGCGGGGACCTCGGCGAACACCGGCCACAGGGAGTGCTGGTCCTCGTCGTTGACCAGGACGTGGAAGCGACCGTCCCCGTCGTCGAAGGGGTTCGTGCTCACGTGACACTTCCTTAACTGTCATGGGGTGACTAGGGAAGAAAGACCGTCAGGCCGGAGGTGCGTAAGAGCGGGCGCGGGTTCGCCGATCGGCGTCGTTCTGGAGGGCGCCCGGCGCTCCGGTTCGAGCGGTGGGTGCGGCGTACTGGCCGTGCGGGCGGGACCGCGGATGCCGTTCGGGCCCTGTTGCCCGCGGTGCCGGTCCGACTCGGCGCCCACTGTATACGCGGCCCTTTTGAGACACGGTCGAGTCCCGCTCGGGAGGGCGGGCGGGGCCCGCGCGGGCCGTCCGGGCCGCACCGCCTGAGGATCGTTGGAGAGCCGCCACACCCGTGGCACAGCTCACCTGATGTGCGCACCCCGCCGGGCGGGCGCAGCTCTATGGTGCGGGGGTGCGCAGCCCGACCGAGGGAGAGAGATGGACAGCACACGTCCTGCCTTGCGCTTGTTCGTCCTGCACCACGCGGGCGGATCCCATCTTCCGTACCGCCACTGGCCCGCCGGACTGCCGGATTCCTGGGACGTGCGGCTGCTCGACGCCCCGGGGCACGGCTTCCTCCTCGACCTGCCGCCGCTGGACGACGCGGGCCGGCTCGCCGACTTCCTGCTGAACACCGTCGAGCCCGAACTCACGTGCCCGTATGCCCTTTTCGGCCACAGTATGGGGGCACTCGTCGCGTACGAGATGACCCGGCGGGCCGCCGGGCGGGGGCTGCCGCTGCCCGTGTGGGTCGGGGTGTCCGCGCGTACCGCGCCGCAGCCCGCGGGTCCGGCGGAGCCGTACCACGAGCTGCCGGACGCCGAGCTGCGGACCCGGCTGAACCTGCTGGGCGGGACGCCCGACGGGATCTTCGACGACCCCGAGCTGTGGGCGGTGTTCGAGCCGGTCATCCGGGCCGACCTGCGGCTGGTGGAGGAGTGGCGCCCCGGTCCGGGCGCCGGCCCGCTGCCGGTGGCGCTGTCCGCCTACGCGGGTGCCGGGGACGCGCACGCCTCGCCGGCGCGGATGGCCGGCTGGGAGGCGTACACCGAGCGGTTCCAGGGCCTGCGGGTCCTGGACGGGGGCCACTTCTACTTCCAGGACGATCCCCGGCCGCTGCTGCGGCTGGTCGAACGGGACGCGACCGCCGCGCTCGACGCGGCGGGCGCGGCGCGCTCCTCCTGACCCTTGCGTTGCCCGCCCGTGCGAGGAGAAGACATGCAGTTCCGCATTCTCGGTCTGGTGGAGGTACGGGACGAAGAAGCCGGCCTGCACCTGCTTCCCACGGGCGCCAAACAGCGTGCGCTGCTGGGGGCGCTGGTGGTGAGGGCCGGGCACCACGTCTCCGTGCGGCAGCTCATCGACGAGCTGTGGGGTGAGGAGCCGCCGGCCAACGCGGAGAACGCGCTGCAGGTGCACGTGGCCCGGCTGCGCCGGCTGCTGTCCGGCACGGAGGACGGCCGGGACGGTGGCCGGGAGGGTGGCCGGGAGGCGGGCCGGCGGGCGCCGCAGCCGTGGATCGTGACGACCTCGCGCGGCTACACCCTGCGGCTCGGCCCCGTCGAGACGGACGCGGCGTGCTTCCAGCAGCTCACCGACACCGCCCGGCGGATCCTGCACGAGGACCCGGGGCGGGCCGGTGAGCTGCTGCGCCGGGCCCTGTCGCTGTGGCGCGGGCCGGCTCTGGAGGGCAGCGTGCTCGGCGACATCTGCGCGGGCCGGGCCGCCCAGCTGGAGGAGGACCGCCTGACGGCGCTGGAGATGATGTACGACGCCTACCTGCGCACCGGGCGCCACGGTGAGATCACCGGAGAGCTGATGGTGCTCACCACCGACCATCCGATGCGGGAGCGGTTCTACGACCTGCTGATGGTCGCCTTCTACCGCTGCGGCCGGCAGGCGGAGGCGCTGCGCGTGTACGAGCGGGCCCGCCACCGGATGGTGCACGACCTCGGGGTCGAACCGGGCCCCGCCCTGCGCCGCCTGATGCAGGCGATCCTCCAGCACGACCCGTCCCTGGGTCCGGCGGCGTGCCCCCTCCCGGCCGGTCCGCCACGGGTCCCGGCGCTGCCCGCGGTGGCGGACACGGCGGCCGGGGACGCGGTGGTCCCCCTGATGGAGGAGATCGTCCGGTTGCGGGGCCGCATCGAGCGGCTGCAGCAGGAGCAGAACCAACTCATGTGCCGATTAGAGGAGTTGACCGGTGGAGCGCCGGTGCGGCGCGTGACGGCCTGACGGACCGGAGGCCGGAGGCCGGAGGCCGGGGTCAGGCCGGGCAGTACTCGGCGTTGACGATCGGGAGGATGGTCTCGGCCCCCCAGTTGGCGTTGTAGTTGAACGTGAGCTGGTGGCCCGCGTCCTCGGTGAACGCGGCCAGGGAGATCCATCCCAGCGCGCCGCCGTCGTGGTACCAGAGGGTGGTGCCGCAGCCCAGGGTGAGCCGTTCGATGCCGAGTCCGTAGGACGCGCCCGGGAAGTCCGGATTGTCGACGGTGGTCTTCATCTCCTTCAGCTGCTGCGGCGGCAGCAGGCGCCCGCGCATGAGGGCCTCGTAGAACCGGTTCAGATCGTCCGTGCTGGAGATCATGTCGCCGTTGCCCCAGCTCTGCGAGGGGTTCGCCTCGGTGACGTCGTCGATCCGGTCGGGCCGGTCGGTGAAGAGCCTGGAGTAGCCACGGGCGCTGGGCCGGGGCAGGAGCGAGTTCGTACCGGGATTGGAGGTCGCCTTGAGCTCCAGGGGCTCGATGACGCGCCTGCGGACCTCGTCCGCGTACGGCCGCCCGGCGGCCTTCTCCAGGACGAGCGCGGCCAGCACGTCGTTGGTGTTGGAGTACCAGTGCCGGGCGCCGGGCCGGAACGGCGGCTCGTGGGAGAGGGCCACCCGTACGCGCTGCTCGGGCGTCAGGGTGTCGTACCGGTGCTGCAGGAAGCCGTCCCCGGCCAGGTAGGTCGTGGCGTACTGCGGGTCGGCGAGGAAGTCGAACAGGCCGCTGGTGTGGTTGAGCAGCTGGCGTACGGTGATCGCCCGGCCGTCGTTGCCGTTGCCCGTCACCAGGCCGGGCAGGAAGCGCTCCACGCTGTCGTCGAGGCTCAGCTTCCCCTCCGCCTCCATCTGGAGGAGGGCCGTCGCGACGAAGGTGTTGGTGATGCCGCCGACGCGGAACCGGTCGTTCTTGGTGCGCGGCGCGCCCGTCTGCCGGTCGCCCACGCCCGCCGCCGTCTTCCACACTCCCCCGGCGTCGCGCGCCTCGGCGGCCACACCGGGGACGCCGGCGGCCACGGCCGCCTCGATCGCGCGCTGGGTCGCCCGGTGGCCGGCCGCGGGGGGAGCGTCGTCCCGCGCCGCGGCGGATCCCGTGAAGGCGGTGACCAGCAGTGCGGCCGCCGCCGCGGCGACCACGCCGGCTCTCGGTCTTCTTCTCCGCATCGTCGTGCCCCTCTCGTGGTTGTCGTCCGTGGAACCGTGAAACCGTGAAATCCATGTGATCCGAGTGATCCGTGTGATCAGGGGATCGGCGGGACCGGTGGCGGGG
>NZ_JZWV01000089.1 GCF_000966975.1 Streptomyces katrae
CACCGGGGCCGTCCCGTCGACGGGACGGCCCCGGTGCTCCGCGGGTGCGCCGGCGCGTCGTTCGAACGCTGCTCCGGCCACGCTCCAGCCCGCCCCGCAACAGTTCTGGCCGGTTGTGTACGCCCCTTCTCCTGGAGGCACGATGGCACCACAGGCCGGTCACAACGCGGCGCCGCACGGCAGCCCTGCGGCCCCCCTCCCACAACCCCCGTCCTGGCAGCCGCAGCCGCGCACGCAGACCGCCGGAGCCGCACCGCGCCGGGCCCAGGTGCTCACGACCAAGGTGGGGCTCCAGATACCGGCCGGGATGGCCTACGACGAGTGGGAGCGGGCCGGCCACCAGCTCGTCGGTGTCCTCGACTCCTCCTGCTGGTGGCTGGGCGACTGGCTGAAGTACGGCAAGGACCACTACACCGACCGCTACCAGCGCGGCATCCGCGCCGCCGGCCTCTCGTACCAGACGCTGCGCAACTACGCCTGGGTCTCCAGACGTTTCGACCTCGCCCGGCGCCGGCCCGCCCTGAGCTTCCAGCACCACGCCGAGCTGGCCTCCCTGCCGGCCCGGGAGCAGGACCTCTGGCTCGACCGGGCCGAGCAGCGGCAGTGGACCACCAAGCAGCTGCGCGCGGCGCTGCGCGCCACCCGCCAGGGCGGGCAGCCGGCCCGTACGCCCGCCGAGCCCAGCCGCCGGCTGGAGGTCCCCGGCAGCCGCGTCCAGTGGTGGCACAAGGCCGCGCAGCAGCAGGGCGTGGACTTCGAGCAGTGGGTGATGGCCGCCCTGGACAGCGCGGCCGCGAGCGCCCTGGAGGAACCGGCGGACCGGGAGGAGCAGAAGGAGTCCGTCAGCGCCTGAGGCCGGCCTCAGGGCCTCAGGCGCCTCAGGGCGTCACTGCCTCGGGACTGCCTGAGGGCAGCCGGCCCATCAGGCCGGCGGTCTCCCGCTTGTACGCGCACGCGCTCTGCCCGAACGACTCGCGCACCCGCTCGCGCACCTCGTCCGGCTGCTCCTGGCTGAGCTTGAACATGCCCTCGGCCCCGGTCACCGTGAACCGGAAGGCCCCCACGTCGGGCACGATCTTCCTGAAGTAGTCGAGCGATCCGGTCATGTCCCAGCCGTTGCCGAAGGCCCCCTCGTAGGCGCGCACGGTGGACTGCACCACCTCCAGCGTCTCCTCGATGGATTCGATCTTCTCCACCACGCCCCGGACGTGCACCGAGGTGAAGTTCCAGGTCGGGGCGGCCGGGGTCTTGCCGTACACCGTGGGCGACACGTAGGAGTGCGGGCCGGTGAACGTCAGCAGCAGGACGGCGCCCGTCTCCAGGGCCGCCCAGTGCGGGTTCGCCCGGTTCATGTGCCCGAGGAGCCCGGACCCGGGAAGGAGCCCGCCGGGCCGGTCGGCGGAGGCCCCGGGATCGAAGATGACCGGGAGGTGCGTGGCGAACGGGCCGTCCTCGGGGGCGCCGTTGGACACCGCGAGCGCCATGGGATTGCCCCGGACCAGGTCCACCATCCACGAACCGTCCGGTTCACGGTAAAAGCTCGGCACGAACACCCGGATTCACCCTTTCGGCAATTGGCTTCTGAAATCCCGGCCGACCATACCGGCGTCCTGTCGGCAGGACAACGATTTCGGCCACGGGGCATCCGGATAAGCCTTCCCGTGCCCTTCGTTCAGTTTTCGAGTTGCCTCGGCGCACTCTCCGGGCAACACTTCAGAACGGTCTCTCGGGCCACCGGCCGAGTTTTCCAGACGCAAGGGGGAGAATTTCCTATGGGCATAACGGGCAGGCGCGACCAGGAGATCCTCGACGTGGTCGGCATCGGGTTCGGCCCGTCGAACATGTCGCTCGCGATCGCCTTGAAGGAGCACGGGGCGAGCGCTCCGCTGCATCCGGTCAGGTCCCACTTCTTCGAGCGGCAGCCCACGTTCGGCTGGCACCGGAACATGCTGCTGCCGTCGGCGACCATGCAGATCTCGTTCCTGAAGGACCTGGCGACCTTCAGGAACCCGGTCTCCCGGTTCAGCTTCGTCTCGTTCCTGCACGCCTCGAACCGGCTGGTGCAGTTCGTGAACAATCAGAGCTTCATCCCGACCCGGCAGGAGTTCCACCAGTACCTGGAGTGGGCGGCCGCCGGCCTGAGCGACCAGGTCACGTACGGCTCCGAGGTCACGGCGATCCGGCCCGTCACCGGTCCCGGGGCCCGGACCCCCGACCTGCTGGAGATCGAGGTGCGCTCCGGCGACGGCTCCGCCCGGGTGGTCACCGCACGCAACGTGGTCGTCTCGACGGGGCTGGTACCGCGCCTGCCGGAGGGGGTCACGGCCGGCGAACGGGTGTGGCACAGCTCGGAGTTCCTGACCCGGTTCAACGCCCAGGACCCGGCGTCCCTCAAGAGCGTGGCGGTGGTCGGCGCCGGGCAGAGCGCGGCCGAGGTCACCCGCTTCTTCCACGACTCGCTGCCCCATGCCCAGGTCACGGCGGTCATCCCGTCCTACGGCTACTCCGTGGCCGACGACACCCCCTTCGCCAATCAGGTGTTCGACCCCGACACGGTGGACGAGTACTACTTCGGCACCGAGGGGGCGCGGGACGCGTTCTGGCGCTACCACCGCAACACCAACTACTCGGTGGTCGACGCCGACGTCATCCGGGCCCTTTACCAGCGCCAGTACGACGAGCAGGTGAGCGGCGTCCAGCGGCTGCACTTCCGCAACCTCACCCGGGTCGACTCGGTCGAGGGCTCCGACAGCGGGGCGCGGGTGGTGCTGCGCTCGCTGCTGGACGACCGGAGGGAGGAACTGGCCTTCGACGCGCTGGTGTTCGCGAGCGGTTACGACGGCCTGGACCCGGCCCGGCTGCTCGGCGAGGAGTTCGACCGCCACTTCCAGCGGGACGCGGCGGGCCGGCACCGGGTGGAGCGCGACTACCGGCTGGTCGCCACCTCGGGGCTGAGCTGCGGGGTCTACCTGCAGGGCGGCACGGAGCACAGCCACGGCCTGACGTCGGCCCTGCTGTCGAACATCGCGATCCGCAGCGGTGAGATCGCCGACTCGATCGTGCTGCGGCGCACCGAGCGGGAACTGGGCCGCCAGGCGGAGGAAACCCCCTCGGCGGCCTGAACGCGCGACGCGGGACGGCCCGCACGCCGGGCCACGGCATTCCGTCCCGCGTCCACTCCCATTCGAGCCGCGCGCGATCGAGCGGCGAATGCGCCGGGCCGTCTTTCCTCCGCCGGGAGGACACGGGGCGGGAAATTCACAGATCCCGATCATGGAATTTCCCCTGAATTCCCCGTAACCTCGCCGGACCTCATCCAGGACCCTTCCGGCTCTTTCCCCCGAATATGCGACATCCCGGCCTGACGACCTCAATCCCTGCCGCCCACGGCGCGCAGCATCCGGTGGTCGGAGACGGCCGGGTCGAGCGGGAGGACCTCGGCCTCGCGCCGTGTGAGGTCCAGGTAGCCGAAGAACACGTAGTCGATCTTCTTCGCGCCGAAGGTGGGGGCGTTCCCGGGATCGGCCTCGACGAAGCCGGCGGAGTAGAAGGGTTCCGTGGTGGCGGTGTGGGGCGAGTGGTTGAAGTCCCCGGCCAGGAGGACGGGCAGGCCCTGGTCCCGCCAGGCTCCCGCCTGCTCGGCGAGCCTGCGCGCCTCGGAGGCGGCGCGGGTGCCGTCGTCCCAGTAGAGGTGCACGGAGCAGGCCCAGTTGGCGGTGCCGCGCAGGACGTTGCGGACGCAGGGCACCCTGATGGGCTCGGACTCGCCGCCGACGGTCAGGTCCAGGTCGGCGGTGGCGCCGACCGTGCCCCGCACCAGGACGGCGTTGCCGTAGGGGTGGCCGCCGCAGACCTTCGGGAGGCCCGAGAGGGTGGCGCCGTAGTGGCCCTGGAAGCCCTGCGGGGCCAGCCGGGCGAGGATCTCGTCGTACTGCGGCTCGCAGACCTCCTGGAGGAACAGCTGATCGGCGTTCCAGCCGGTGGCCGACGCCTGGGCGACGACGCTGTCGAGGCGCTTGCCGTTGTCGTACGGGGCGGCGGAGCACATGTTGCCGCAGATGTTGTAACTGACCACGCGCAGCGGCGCCCCGGCGGCGTGGGCAGGCGCTGCGGGGAGGGCCGGGGCGAGCAGCAGGAGGAGGGCGGCGCGCAGGGGGCGGGGGCGGTGGCAGCGCATGGCGGGGCTCCCGGTCGGGCGGACTGCGGGCGTACGGGGGCTGGCCTGTCACCCGTCAGGTCCCCGCCACCGCCCCGCTTACCCGCCCCACCGGAAGCACGCCCCCGGCGCAAGCCGAACCCCCGCGCGCGGGGCGGGAGTAGGGATCCGGCGCTGCACGTCGCAGCCCGGGCTTGCGACCGCAGACCGGCCGCCGTTGGAGATCCGCCTACCTGGGGTCATCGGTTTCCCAGGGATGGACGAACAGACCGACCGGCAGACCCCACGCGTCGAGCACGGACTTCAGCTCGGACTCGTCCGGGGCATCGGCGGCCCGCACGAGGGTTGCACCGATGTCGTAGTCGAACCCCTCCACGCGCTCGCGCTCGTACTCCCACTGGTCCAGCCGAAAGCCGCGTCCGGCGTCGCCGCGCACCCATCCCTCCTCCTGCGCCCGGACATCGGGCGCGCTCCACGCGGGCCGGATGGTCACGAACGCGCGGCGGTCCGGCCGGGAAGCCCGGACTTCCGCGATCAGCCTCCTACCGAGACGGAGTGCGGTCAGTTTGTCCGTCGGCCAGTCCGACCCCTCGTTCATGGGCCCCATTCTGTACCGACCAGGGGATGGACCCCTCGGGGCACGGCCGGCGCCGGGCCTGGCGGCGCGCCGGGGCGGGGTGGCCGGAATGGGATGTCATGGGCACGTAAGATGAGCGGGGTGTGGCCCCGCTCCAGTGGTGCTCCACGCGTACCCGGGAAGTGGATGGGCGGGCCACCGATCTGGTGTTCGAAGGCTTCTGATACCTATTCAAGCCATGAACATGATCACACGCCGGCAGGCGCTGGGGCTCGGCTCCGGCGTGGCCGCAGCCATCGGACTGGCCGCCTGCTCGTCCAAGCCCTCCTCCGCCCCGGCGGCCGGTGCCTCCGGCGCCCCGGGGGCGGCGGGGCCGTCCGGAGCTCCGGTCGCCCTGCCCACCGGCACCATCGACGAGACCTACCAGGGCCACCGCATCCAGATCACCGTGGGCACCGGCGGCCACCACGGCGTCGGGATGCCCGTCGTCAAGATCGACGGCAACGAGCTGCACATCATGCGCAACGCCGACAACAGCTGGGTCACCGTCGTCAACCACTACGAGACCTTCCCCGACCCCATCTCCGCGGCCCGCGCCGCCGTCCGCGAACTCCAGGGTGCCGACCTCGTCCCCTTCACCCCGAAGGAGGCCAAGCTGTGACCACCGTCCGTAAGAACCAGGCCACGCTGTCCGCCGACGAGAAGCGCGCGTTCGTCAACGCGGTGCTCGAACTCAAGCGGACGGGCATCTACGACCGCTACGTCAACGCCCACAACTGGTTCCTCATGAACGACGACGACTTCGAGGACCGGATCGGCCACCGCGGCCCCTCCTTCCTGCCCTGGCATCGCCGGTTCCTGCTGGACTTCGAGTCGGCGCTCCAGCGGATCGACAAGAACGTCTCGCTCCCCTACTGGGACTGGACCCAGGACCGTACGCCCAACTCCTCCCTGTGGGCCTCGGACTTCATGGGCGGCACCCGCCGGGGGCGCGACGGCCAGGTGCTCGACGGCCCCTTCGGCGCCCAGAACGGCAAGTGGGTGCTGACGGTGGGCGTGCTGACGGTGGGCGTGGACCGCCGCAGCTACCTGCGGCGCGGCCTGGGCTCCGGGACCCCGCAGCTGCCGACACGGGCCGACGTGGACTCGGTGCTCGCCATGCCGGTGTATGACATGGCCCCCTGGAACAGCTCCTCGAACGGCTTCCGCAACCACCTGGAGGGCTGGCGGGGCATCAACCTGCACAACCGGGTGCACGTGTGGGTCGGCGGCCAGATGACCTCCGCCGCCTCCCCCAACGACCCGGTGTTCTGGCTGCACCACGCCTTCATCGACAAGCTGTGGGCCGAGTGGCAGGCGAAGAACCCGAAGTCCGGCTACCTGCCCGCCACCCGGACGGCGCACGTGGTCGACCTGAACTCCGTGCTGAGCCCGTGGAACAACGTGACCCCGGCCGACATGCTCGACCACCACCGGTTCTACACGTTCGACACGGAGGCCGGCGGCCAGCAGCGGTACTGACGGCCCGGGCCCGGGCCCGTCCCCTCAGGCCGCACGGGTCATCCGGTTGGCGAACGTCGAGAGCGTGTACGCGCCGATGCCGAGCACGACCTCGAGGGCGTTGCGCCGGGTGTACCCGTGGGCCTGGAACTCCGCCAGTTCCCCGTCGCTCACCGCGCCCGAGGAGGCGAGGACCTGACGGGTGAACCGGCGGACGGCTTCGATCCGCCGGGGATCCGGCGCCGGACCGAGAGCGGAGACCTTGGCCTCGTGCATGTCGATGCAGAGGTGGCATTGGTTGTGCGCGGCGACGGTCAGGATGACGGCCTCGCGGGAGTGCGGGTCGAGCGTGGTCGCCTCGAACCTGCCGGCGAGCGCGAGGAAGGCGTCCAGCGTCTCCGGGGAGGTCTCCTTCAGCAGGGCCACGGCGTGGGCGGTGCGGGCGGACATGTCGGTGGACAAGGCGACTCCCCTAGGATGGACAACATGGTTGACGATGCGCGCGAGGAAAACGTAAACCAGGTTGTCGATCCGGGCAAGGGTGTTTCCGACACCCCGGGCTTCGAGCTGCCGTTGCTGCTGTTCGGCGGGTTCCGCACCCTGATCGACCGCCTGCACGCCCGGCTGGCGGAGGAGGGCCATCCCGACCTGCGCCCCGCGTACGGGTTCGCCATGCAGGCCGTCGGCATCGGGGGTGCCACCGCCAGTGAGATCGGGCGGCGCCTCGGCGTCTCCAAGCAGGCCGCGGGCAAGACGGTCGACCGCCTGGTGGCGCTCGGGTACGCCGAGCGCAGGGACGACGCCCGGGACGCGCGCCGCAAGACGGTCCACCTCACCCCGCACGGCCTCGCCGGCCTCCGCCGCTCGGCGGCCGTCTTCGACGAACTCCGCGCGGAATGGGCCGCCGTCCTCGGCACGGAGCGCGTCCGGAACATCGAGGACGCCCTGCGCGAGGTCGTCCCCGCCGAGACGGCCTTCCGTCTCGACGCGACGAGCTGGCTGGGCGGCGTCTAGGTCTGTCGCGGCAGGCGGTCGAGTGCGGGATCAACCGCCTCGAGCGCCACCGCGCCGTCGCCACCGGCTACGACGAACTCACCGCAGGACGGGCCCGGCAGAAGGCGGTTGCGCATGTGGTTCATGCCTTCTCGGCGGGCCGGGTGAACCGGTTGGCCGGTGCTCCTCGGAGCCTGCCGTCCGGAAGTCCGCGGCCGTAGGCCAGCAGCAGCAGGTCCTGGGCGGTGCCGAACACGGGCACGCCCGAGCCGTAGGACCAGTCGAGGTCCTCGGCGCACAGCCGCACTCCGTCGAGGTCGGCTCCGAAGAACTTCAGGGTGCCGGGCCGGACGGCGTCGAGCAGGATGCGCAGCCGCTCCTCGGGGACGTGCCGGTCCAGGCCGAGGGCGACGGTGATGTCCAGCCCGTGCACGACGTCGTGGCCGAGTGCAGCGGCGAGCCCACCGACCGGGGGTGTCCAGGGATGGTCGGCGTTGTCCCGCAGGAAGGCGGCGAGTGCGGTGGTGGAATGGGCGGCCGCATCCCTGCGCGCGACCCGGTCGGTCATGCGGTGGAGGTTGCCGCGCGCCGCGGCCAGCTCGCGGAGCGTCGCGGGCAAGGAGAGCCGGAACCCCATCGACATGTGCGCCGCGACCTCACGGACCCGCCATCCCGCACAGAGGCTCTGCCTGCCCCACTGGTCGGCTCGCAAGCTGTCGAGCAGGTCCGCCAGTTCCCGGCGTTCCGCAGCGATCGCGGCCCTGACCTGGGTGTTCTTCCCCTTGCGGGCTGTCGTGTTCTCCATGCGGTCAAGCCTGCCGCCGACCGCTGTATATCTCCAATAGATGCTTTTGCTGGTAACTAGAATCGCCGGTTATGGAACTTCGTCATCTCCGTTACTTCGTCTCGGTGGTCGAGGAGGGCGGTTTCACTCGCGCCGCGGCCCGGCTGCATCTGGCTCAGCCCGGCCTGAGCGCCCAGATCCGCCAGTTGGAGAAGGAGCTGGGGCAGCCCCTGCTCGACCGCTCCGGCCGGTCGGTGACGCTGACGGAGGTGGGCCGGGCGGTCCTGCCGTACGCCCGCGCCGCACTGGCCGCCGCGGAGTCGGTGCGGCAGACGGCCGATGCGTACACGGGGCTGCTGCGCGGCCGGGTCAGGCTCGGGCTGGTCTCCGGCGCCACCGGCCACGTCTTCGACATCGCCGCTCTACTCGCGGACTTCCACGAAGCCCATCCCTCGGTGGAGGTGGCCCTCACCGAGGACGCCACGGAGCGGATGCAGGCCGCGCTCCTGGCCGGCGAGCTCGACATCGCCGTCCTCGGCACGGCGGAGGAGGTACCCCCTCCCGGAGTGGCCTTCCAGACGGTGATCGATGTCCCGCTGGTTGCCGCTGTCGCGCCGGGTGACCCGGTTCTCGGTCGCGTCGACGGTACGAGCGTCCCGCTCGCCGGTCTGCGGGACCTGCCGCTGATCTGCCTGCCGCGCGGCACCGGGGTGCGCGCGGCGCTCGAACGCGGCTGCGCGCAGGCGGGGTTCCGGCCCCGGGTCGCCTTCGAGGCGGCAGCCCCGCACGTGCTCTCGCGCCTTGCCGCGCGGGGCCTGGGCATCGCCGTGCTGCCCGCCGGTGAGGACGGGTCGCCCCTCGACGGGCAGCTTCGCACCCTGCGGATCGTCCGGCCCGAGATGCGTGCCCGCATCGCCCTCGCCTGGCAGGCCGGCGGTCCTTCGAGCCCCGCGGCCCGGGTTTTCCTCGAGCGCCTGCGCGATGCCCTTCCCAAGCCGGCCGGTTCGTAGAACGCCTCTGTCTCCGGTGGCCGGTTCGGTTCGCCGGTTCTAGGCCGTACGCAGGACGGTGCCGCGGCGTTCGAACTCCAGGAGGGTCTCCACCCCGGAGGCCGCCTCGGAGCCGAGTTCGCGTTCCAGGAGCCAGAGGGCGGCGTCGATGCCGGAGCTGACGCCGCCCGCGCAGACGAGGTCGCCGTCGTCGACGACGCGGGCGTCGCGGACGTCGTGGCCGAGGTCGCGCAGGTCCTGCTTGGCCCGGACGTGGGTGGTGCAGGGGCGGCCGTCGAGCAGGCCGGCCGCGTGCAGGAGGAAGACGCCGGTGCAGACGCCGACCAGGGTGAGGCCGGGGCGTACGGCCCGGCGCAGGGCCTGCGGGAGGGTGCCCTTGTCGATCTCGGCCCAGACGCCGGCGCCGTCGCGCTTGCGGTAGCCGCCGCCGAGGACGACGACCGCGTCGGCGGAGGAGGGGTCCCAGCGGCCCGGTACCTCGATCTGCGTGCCGAAGGCCGCCCGGACGCGGCCCGGGCGGCCGGTGGTCACCAGGGTGGGCACCACCGGCCGGCCGAGGGCCGCGGCGAGGGCGAACACCTCCAGGGGACCGAAGAGGTCGAGCTCCTCCACGCCGTCGAAGGCGACGAGGTGGACGCGCAGGGGGCCGGACGCACGGCTGGGGGCGGGGGCGGCCGCCGCAGGGGCGGCGGCTGTCCAGCCGGCCGCGAGGGCCGCGCCGCCGGTCAGGGTGGTCGCGAGTAAGTGCCGTCGGTTGAAGTCGCTCATGCCGAGGTGGTCGTCCGACGGTGGCGGGGAGTTCCCGGCCGACCAGAACGGCGCGGTCAGCCGGTCCGGCGCGACCGGCCAGCCCCGTGCGGTCAACCCGCCCGGCAAGGCCAGGCCAGGCCAGCCGATCCGGCACGGTCAACCGGCCCGGCGCGACCGGCCAGCCCCACGCGGTCAATCCGCCCGGCAAGGCCAGGCCAGCCGGTGCGGCACGGCCGGCCAACCCACGCGGTCAACCGGCCCGGCCAGGCCAGCCGGTCCTGCACGGTCGGCCCGTGCGGCACGGCCGGCCGAGCCGGCGCGGTCACGAGCGCGGTCAACCGGCCCGGTAAGGTCAACCGGTCCAGCGGTGGTCAGCCAATGCGGCGGTGGTCAGCCGGTCCGGTGGTGGTCGGTGAGGGCTTCTGTCGTGGTGCGGTGGGCGACGGCGGCGAGGGTTGGGTTGGTCTCGCGGTAGTAGTGCTCGGCGGTGAGGCCGAAGCAGAGCGCCCAGCCGCGGCCGCGGGCCCAGGTGGCCTCGTCCGCCCCGGACGCCTCGCGGAACGTGCCGCGGGTCTCGGCCGTCAGCAGGGTCCAGGCGGCCATCGTGTCGCAGGCGGGGTCTCCGGCGCCCACCCCGCCGAAGTCGATGACGGCCCGCAGCCGGCCGTCGCGGGCCAGCAGGTTGCCCGGCAGGAGGTCGCCGTGCAGCCAGACGGGGGCGCCCTCCCACTGCGGGAGCCGCAGGGTCTCCTCCCAGAGGGCGGTGGCCGCGGCCGCGTCATGGGTCCCGTCCGCGCCGAGGTCACGGATCGCGGCACGGACGTCCTCGTCGCGGGTGGCGACCGGGCCGCCGCGGAAGGACGCCGGCGCGCCGGTCGCGTCGACCCCGCGCAGGGCCGCGACGAAGCGGCCGAGTCCGAGGGCGGTCGCGTGCAGGTCGGTGACGGGTTCGTCGAAGAGGTTCTCGCCCTCCAGCCAGCGGTACACCGACCAGGGGTACGGGAAGCCCTCGCCGGCGACGCCCTGGCCCAGCGGCTCGGGCACGTCCAGCGGGAGGTGCGGGGCGAGGCGGGGGAGCCAGCGGTTCTCCTTGGCGGTTCTCCTTGGCCACGTCGGCGGCGGCGCCCGGGATCCGGGGCAGCCGCACCGCCATGCCGTCGCCGAGCCGGTACATGGCGTTGTCCGTTCCGGCGGAGACCACCCTGGTGACGGGGAGGCCGGCCCACTGCGGGAACTGGGCGCGGATCAGCGCGCGGACGAGGGACTCGTCGGTGTCGGCCTCGTCGGCGTGCATCTTCGCGCTGGTGGCCATGCGGCTCCTCGTGAGGGTGGGGT
>NZ_JZWV01000090.1 GCF_000966975.1 Streptomyces katrae
CCTGGAGCCTATGGGGCCACGGGGGCGGGGAGCCACGGTTTTTACGGGACCGCGCCCGTCCGCCGAGGAGGATCGGATCCCCCGGCGGACGGGCGCGGTCGCGGTGCGGGTGCGATGCGGTGCCCGGGCTCAGACCGAGTAGTCGTGCTCGGCCTCGGTCCGGTGGGCGGGGCGCGGGGCCGCCGGGCCGCCCTTCGCGATCTGGACGGAGTGCGTCCGGTTCAGCCTCTCCCCCTCGACGTCCATGTTCGGCAGCAGCCGGTCGAGCCAGCGCGGCAGCCACCAGGCCGAGCGGCCGAGGAGGGCGAACAGGGCCGGGACCAGGGCCATGCGGACCACGAAGGCGTCGAAGAGGACGGCGGCGGCGAGGCTGAAGCCGACCATCTTCACGAAGTCGTTGGTCTCCAGGATGAAGCCGGAGAAGACGCTGGTCATGATGATCGCGGCGGCGCTGACGACCCGTCCGCCGTAGCGGAATCCGGTGACCACGGCCTCGGTGGGCCGGGCGCCGTGGACGTACGCCTCCCGCATCCGGGTCACGAGGAAGACCTCGTAGTCCATCGCCAGGCCGAAGACCACGCCGATCATGAAGATCGGCAGGGTGCTCATGACCGGCCCGGGCTGCTCGATGCCGAGGACGTCGGCCAGCCAGCCCCACTGGAAGACGGCGACGACCGCGCCGAGGGCCGCGGAGACCGACAGGAGGAAGCCGAGGGCCGCCTTGAGCGGGACGAGCAGCGAACGGAAGATCAGGACCAGGAGCAGGAAGGCGAGTCCGACGACCAGGCCCAGGTAGGGCACCATCGCCTCGTCGAGGGTGCGGGAGAAGTCGATGAACAGGGCGGTCTGGCCGGTCACGAGGATCTCGGCGCCGGTGTCCGCCTCGATGGCGCCCGCCATCCCCCGGATGGTGGTGACCAGTTCCTCGGTCCGGTGCTCGGTGGGACCCGAGGAGGGGACGACGTTGAGGACGGCGGTGTCCCCGGCGGCGTTGGGCGTGGCGGGGGTGACCGTGGCGACGCCCTCGACCTTCGCGAGTTCGGTGCCGACCCGGCCGGCCGCGGCAGCCGCGTCCCTGGCCTGGACGGTGACCGTCAGCGGGCCGTTGAACCCGGGCCCGAAGGACTCGGACAGCATGTCGTAGGCCTTGCGCTGGGTGGTGTCCAGCGCCATGGTGCCCTCACCCGGCAGGCCGAGCTGGAGGCTCGCGGCGGGGACGGCGAGGGCGCCGAGGCCGAGGACGCCGACGGCGAGGACCAGCAGGGGGCGGCGTACGACGAACTGCGCCCAGCGGGTACCCAGGTTGGGCTTGGTGCGCGCCGCGAGCCGGTCGGCCCTGCGCTGGAGCCGTGCGGTGAGCGGCTTGCCCTGGATGGCCCGGCGCTCCAGGCGGGGCATGACCTTGACGGGGGCGAAGCCGAGGAGGGCGGGGACGAGCGTGACGGCGATGAGCACGGCGATGGCCACGGTGCCGGCGGCGGTGAGGCCCATCTTCGTGAGCATCGGGACGTTGACGACGGCGAGGCCGGCCAGCGCGATGATGACGGTGAGGCCGGCGAAGACCACGGCCGAGCCCGCGGTGCCGACGGCGCGCCCGGCGGCGTCGGCGCGCTCGCGGCCCTCGGAGACCTCGGCGCGGTAGCGGGAGATGATGAACAGGGCGTAGTCGATGCCGACCGCGAGGCCGATCATCATGGCCAGCGTGGAGGTGGTGGCGGACAGGCCGAGGGTGCTGCCGAGGGCGGTGACGGCGGCGCTGCCGACGGCCACGCCGATGACGGCGGTGAGCAGCGGCATGCCGGCGGCGACCAGGGAGCCGAAGGTGAGCAGCAGGACGACGGCGGAGACGAGGATGCCGATGCCCTCGGCGCCGCCCATGGCGGCCTCGACCTTGACGGCGTCACCGCCGGCCTCGACGGTCAGGCCGTCGGCCCGGCCCTTCTCCAGTACCGCGTCGAGGCCGTCGTGCGCCTCGTCGGTCAGCTTGAGGGCGGAGACCTTGTACCCGGCCACGGCGTAGGCGGTGGTGCCGTCCTTGCTGACGGTGCCGGTCTTGAAGGGGTCCGAGGCCGAGACCACGTCGGGAGCCTTGGCGAGGGCGGCGACCAGGCCCTCGACCTTGGCCTTCTGGGCGGGGTCGGAGAGCTTCTGCCCGGCGGGGGCGCGGACCACCACACGGGCGGTGGCGCCGTCCGCGCTCGCGGCGGGGAACTTCTCCTTGAGCACGTCGAAGGCCCGCTGGGACTCCGTGCCCGGCATGGAGAAGGTGTCGGCGGGCGGGGGCGGAGCGGTGGAGGCGGCGAGGCCGACGGCGACGAGGACGGCGAGCCACAGCAGGGTCACCAGGCCCCGCCGCCGGAAGGCGAAGCGGCCCGTCTTGTAGAGGAAGGTGGCCATGGCGCAACAGACTCCCGTGGGTGCGGCGAGGAAGGAGGCGAGCGGTCCCGTGTGGCACGAGGCCCGACCGATGGCACCACTATGGCACACGCTTGGCGCTATCGGGAGCCATATAGGTGCGCCGCCCCCTGCCATCGATGCACCACATGGCGCCAAAGGACCGCGAAACCGGGCAGATGTTTCCCTCGGTAGCCCCTGATTACCCTTGGATCAAGGTGACTCCAGGCAGGCGCCACCGTGGCACCACCACCGCTCCACCAGGGGCGGTGAGCGGATGGTGAGCGGGCGGTGAGCGGCCCGGGCGACTGTGGTTCCCGTCGCCGGACCACACGGGTCCGGCCGGTACGAGGAGCAGGCCATGGGCACGCTGGACGGCAAGACGGCACTGGTGACGGGCGCTTCCCGGGGGATCGGCCGGGCGGTGGCGCTGCGGCTGGCCGCCGAGGGGGCCCTGGTCGCCGTCCACCACGGCGGCAACGAGGAGGCGGCCGCCGGAACGGTGGCGCGCATCGAGGAGGCAGGCGGCCGCGCCTTCGCGGTGCGGGCCCGCTTCGGCGAGGCGGGGGCGGTCGACGCCCTGTTCGAGGGGCTGACCGCCGGGCTGGCGGGGCGCGGGCTGGACGTCCTCGTCAACAACGCGGGCATCGGATCGGGCAGTTCGATCGCACAGGTCACCGAGGAGGAGTTCGCCCGGCTGCTGGCGGTCAACGTCACCACCCCGTTCTTCGTCATCCAGCGCGCGCTGCCGCTGCTGAACGACGGCGGGCGGATCGTCAACATGGGATCGACGGCCAGCCGGTTCGCGGTCACCAGCCAGATCGGATACACCGTCACCAAGGCGGCGCTGGAGGCGATGGCCCCCTCGCTCGCCAACGAGCTCGGGCGGCGCGGCATCACCGTGAACACCGTCGCGCCCGGCGCCGTCCGCACCGACATGACCGCCGGCTACACGGCCGTCCCCGAGGTGGTCGCCGCCCTGGAGGGGATCACCGCGCTCGGGCGGCTCGGCGAGCCCGAGGACGTGGCCGACGTGGTCGGCTTCCTGGCGGGGCCGCAGGGGCGGTGGATGACCGGCCAGACCGTGGACGTCTCCGGGGGCACCTGGCTCGGCCCCCTCGGCTGACCGCCCGGGAACCCCCTCTTCGGACGGCCCTCCGGTGATCAACTGCCGTGGATAATCACCGGCATGCGGTTCTCCATCCTCGGCGAGACTCTGGCCCGGCACGACGACGGCACCGAGGTCCCCCTCGGCGGACCCGCCCGGCGCGCCCTGCTGACCCTGCTGCTGGTGCGCCCCCGGGAGGTGGTGGCGGCCGAGCGGCTGGCGGACGAACTGGCCCCGGACGGCACCATGTCGGCGCACGCGCTGCAGTCCCAGGTGTCCCGGCTGCGCGCGGCGCTGGGACCGGCTGTCATCGAGCGGGCCGGGGCGGGCTACCGGGCCGCCGTGGACCCGGAGGACGTGGACGCGGGCCGCTTCGAGCGGCTGGCTCGCGAGGGACGGGCCGCGCTGGCCGCCGACGACCCCGTACGCGCGGTGGAACTCCTGCGCGGGGCACTGGAGTTGTGGCGCGGACCGGCGCTGGCCGACCTGGCGCACCTGACGGAGGGCGACACCGCCCGGGCGGCCACCGTACGGCTGGAGGAGCTGCGGCTCGGGGCGCTGGAGGACCGGATCGAGGCCGAGCTGCGGCTCGGCGGCCACCGGGGCGCCGTGGCGGAGCTGCGGGAGCTGACCGGCCGCCATCCGCTGCGCGAGCGCCTCGCGGCCCTGCTGATCCGGGCCCTGTCCGCCGAGGGCGGGCAGGCCGAGGCCCTCGCCGCGTACGAGGAGACCCGGGGACGGCTGGCCGACGAGCTCGGCAGCGACCCTTCGGCCGAACTGGTCGCCCTGCACCGGGAGTTGCTGGACTTCGACCCCTCCCCGGCGCAGGTCGGGCCGCCCGCCCAGCTGACCTCCTTCGTGGGCCGGTCCGGCGAGGTCGCCGAAGTGGCCGGGATGCTGCGGGTGGCGCGGCTGGTGACGCTGGTGGGGCCGGGCGGGGTGGGCAAGACCCGGCTGTCGGTGGAGGCGGCGGGGGCCGCCGCCGACGACGTGTGCTTCGTGGAGCTGGCCTCGCTGCGCGAGGGCGCCGGCCTGCCCGGGGCGGTGCTGGCCGCGCTCGGGCTGCGCGAGAACGGGCTCCAGCTCGGCGGTGGCGGACAGGGACCCCTCGAACGGCTGGCGACGGCCCTGGCGGACCGGGTGCTGCTGCTGGTCCTGGACAACTGCGAGCACCTGGCCGAGGAGGGGCCGGCCGCGCTCGCGGGCCGGCTGCTGGCGGTCTGCCCCCGGCTGCGGATCCTGGCCACCAGCCGGGAGCCCCTCTCCGTCATCGGGGAGCACCTGTGGCAGGTGCGGCCGCTCGACGACGCGGCGGCCGTACGGCTGTTCACCGAGCGGGCCTCGGCGGTGCGGCGCGGGTTCACCGCGGCCCCGGGGCCGGGGGCCGGGCCGGCCCCGGGGCCGGTGGAGCGGATCTGCGCGGCGCTCGACAACCTGCCGCTGGCCATCGAGCTGGCTGCGGCCCGGCTGCGCACCATGGACGTGGAGGACCTGGCGCAGCGGCTCGACGACCGGCTCGGGCTGGCCGCCGCCCGGGCCAACCGCGGCGCCGATGAGCGGCACCGTACGCTGCGCGCGGTGGTGGCCTGGAGCTGGGACCTGCTGTCCGCGCAGGAGCAGCGGGCGGCCCGGCGGTTCACCGTGTTCCCCGCGGGCGCGACGGCCCGGGCTGCGCTGGAGGTGTGCCGGGCGGGCGGCGCCGGGGGCCCGGATGTCGGGGCGCTGGAGGCCGAGGTGCTGGAGTCCCTCGTGGACAAGTCGCTGCTGGAGCTGACGGGCGGGCGGCTGCGGATGCTGGAGACGATCCGCGCGTACGGCGCCGAGCGGCTCGTGGAGGCGGGCGAGGCCGCCTCCACGAGCGGTGCGCACGCACGGTACGTGCTGGAGCTGGCCCGCGCCGCCGAGCCGCATCTGCGCGGTGCCGGGCAGCTGGAGTGGCTGGAGCGGATGGCGTCCGGGCACGGCGACCTCCAGGCGGCACTCGGCTGGGCGGTCGGGGAGGGCCGCTGGGAGACGGCGCTGGAGCTGCTGGCGGCGGCCTCGGCGTACCTGTGGATCCGCGGTGTGTCCGGGTCGGTGGCGGCGCGGGCCGCGGCGGTGCTCGACGCCGTCGGGGACGCTCCCCCGGCCGGTCTGGGCGAGGAGTTCGCGGCGTGCGTGCTGCTGGCGGCGGCCGGGCCGGGCGGGCTCGCGGCGTGGCGGCGCCACCGGGAGCGGGCCGGGCGGCTGCTGGCCGCCGCCTGGGCGCAGGACGCGGCGGACGGTACGGGCGGGTCGGGCGGTACGGGCGGGGCTGACGGAACGGACGGTACGAGGGGCACCGGCGGTACGGGCGGGACCGGCGGGACCGGCGGGCGGTATCCGGTGCTGCTGCTGGTGTGGATGATGCGCAACGCGACGGAGGCGGATCCACTGGACGCCTTCGCCCTGGTGTCGGCGCAGCGCGGGCGTCCCGAGCCGTGGGTGCGGGCGGTGGCGGCGTACGTGTCCGGGTTCGGGCCCCTCGGGGCGGGTGACCCGGCCGGTGCCGAACGGGACTTCGCCGAGGCCGCCGAGGGGTTCCGGGCGGCCGGCGACCGCTGGGGCACCGCGCTGGTGCTGGACGCGCTCGCCGGTATGGCGGCGGCGCGCGGGGACCGGGCCGGGGCGGTGGCGCTGACCGACGAGGCGCTGGCGCTGACCGAGCGGCTCGGCGCCCTCGAGGACAGCGCCGACCTGCTGGTCAACCGGGCCGACCAGCTCGTGGACGGGGATCCGGCGGCGGCCCGCGCCGACTACGCCCGGGCCGCCGCCCTGGCCCGCCGGGCCGGGGGCTCCGCGGCCCTGGCGGCGGCCCAGCGCGGACTCGGCGACCTGGCCCTGCGGGACGGGGACCCGGCGGAGGCCCGGCGCCTGTACGAGGAGGCCCTGGAACGGATCGACCCGCACTGGGTGAAGAGCGCGGGCAGCCGGGTCCGGGCCCTCGCCGGGCTGGGCCGGGTGGCGGAGTCGTACGGGGACCGGCCGGCGGCCCGGGCCCGCTACGCGGAGGCGGCCGTATCGGCGGCGGCCGTGGTCGGCGGCACCACCCCGCAGGCGCTGCGTCTGCTGGGCCTGCCGCAGGACGTCATCGAGGTGGTGGCCGCCCACGCCCCTTGACCACCGGGGCACCACAAGTCCCCTCTGCCCCAGCCCAGTTGACAGACTCCGCGATCGTCCGCCCTGGAGTCGCAGCCCGTCCCCCGTGATGCTCTCGGTGTACCGCTCACGCATGCCGAAAGGGCACTTTATGGGCATGCCTGCCGATTCCGCCGGGGGCCTCGAAGGGCTGCTGGTCACGGCGGCGGATCCGGCCGGGCGTGCGGCGGCAAGGCGGCCAGGCAGATCAGGGAGGTCAGGACCTCGTTGGTGAACGCGGCCTCGACGGTCGAAGATCACCGTCGAGGCCGGGGACGCGGCCGGTGACATGGGCGAGCCGCTCAAGGTGGAACGGCGGTTCGGTGACGAGGCGTCGAGGCGCACGACGCCCGCCGGCCCGGCCGGGCAGCAGGCCCGGATCACCACGCTCCTGGTGCGCGAGAGGGGTCCGGCGGAGCACCGCCGGCCCCGGGGCGCCGGACACCACGCCGTCCGGTGCCGTGCGTCGGTGCCTTGGCGGGTGAGGGGCCGGCACCGTGCGGGCGACGGGACGGGCAGCGGGGCGCAGACGGCGGGACGGGCGTCGGGGCCGTCCCGCCGGCGGGACAGCCGGGGCGGGCCGGGGGCTGCGGGCATTGCTCGATCGAGGCCGCGCTTGCCATGCTCGAACGCGGTGACGGCGCCCGCCCCCGGCGCTTCCAGACCGTCGGCCGGCGGGCGCTCCACCCGGTCCCGCGGGGAGTGGGGGAGCACCGGGCACGGCGGCGGACCGGGCCCGGCGCGGCCGTGCGGCCGCGTCCGCCCCCGCTCCCCGCCCCACCGCATCGGGCGACGCGTCCGGGCCGGGTCGGGACAACCCGGACGTCGCCTTCCGTTCCACTCGGGTCCGCCCGGCTCTGCCACCGTCCAGACCAGTCCCACCACCCCCAGGCCCCCCAGGCCCCTCAACCCGCCCCTGGAGCCCATGGATGAACACCGAACTGCTGATGTCGGACGCCACCCACTTCCGCATCGACTACGTCATCAACCCGTACATGGACACGAGCGTCCAGCCGGACGCCCGGGCCGCCGTCTCCGAGCACGACGCGATCGCCGCCGCCCACCTCGCGGCCGGCCGCACGGTGCACCGGATGGCGTCCGCGCCGGAGTGCCCCGACATGGTGTACACGGCCAACGGGGCCTGGGTGTGCGGCGACCGCGCCGTCCTGGGCGACCCGCCCGCCGCCCGCGCGGCCGAGATCCCGTACTTCCGGTCGTGGCTGAAGGAGAACGGCATCGACGTGTTCGACGCCCCGTACTCCTTCAGCGGCCAGGGCGACACCCTGGCCTGCGGGGACCTGCTGCTGGCGGGCTACGGCCAGCGCACGGACCGCCGGATGCACGACGTACTGGCGGACCTGACCGGCCACCAGGTGGTGGCGCTGCGCACGGCCGGGGAGGAGTGGTACGACCTGGACCTGGCCGTGGCCGTGATCGACGAGGGCACGCTCGCCTACTACCCGGGCGCGCTGGAGGCGGAGAGCGTCGGCGTGCTGCGCTCCCTCGGGCTCGAACTGATCGAGGTCGGCACGGAGGAGGCCCGGGCGTTCGCCCTCAACCTGATCAGCGACGGCAGGACCGTGACGATGACCACCGGTGCCCCCCGGCTCGCCGCGACCCTGCGCGAGCGCGGCGCCACGGTGGTGGAGCTCGACACGGCGCAGCTGCGCAAGGGCGGCGGCGGCGTCCGCTGCACCGCCCTCACCCTGGACAACCCGGTCCCGGCGGGCGGCCGCTAGGCGCTCCGGGCTCCGCCGGGGCGGTGGCGGGGAGTTCGGGGCGGGCGTTGACGGCGGACTGCAGGACGTGGGCCGCCCAGTCGTTCAGGCTCAGCCCGCAGGCGGCCGCCACTTCCAGGAGCCGGTCGAGGTCCGGCTTCGGCAGGGCGATCCGCAGCGTGGCCTCCTCGTCCGCCGACTCCTCCGGCGCCGCAGCCTCCGCCGCCGGGCCGTGCTGTTCGGCGAGGCCGGCCCGCAGCTGTCGGCGGAGCTCGTTGCGCGACCACCGCTGTTCCTCGGCGCGGCGCAGCCAGTAGTCCTGTTCGGGCCGGGCCAGGCGGGCCACCTCCGCGTGGTGGGCGAAGCTGAGCGCGTCCCGGCGCCGGTGCTGCTCGAAGCGGCGGGCCACCCACGCGTAGTTGCGCAGGGTCTGGTAGTCGAGCCCGGTGCGGCCCACGGCCTCCCGGTAGCGGCCGCTGTAGGCGTTCTCCCCGAAGAGGAGCCAGTCGCCCAGCCACCACGCGGACGAGCTCGCCAGGTCCCTCAGCTGGCTGCCGATCTCCTCCCAGGCCCGCTGCGGCATGGCCGGTGAGAAGGTCATGCCCGATTTCGTCAGCCCCTCCAGACAGGGCAGCCGGCTGAGAGTGACCCTGCGGGGCCCGTGAACGGGCCCCGGAACGGGCCCGGGAGCGCGGTGTGCCCGGGCGGGCGGCTCTCCTCGTGTGCGGATGCCGGACATCTCGCATCATCCCCCTGCGGCTCGACCGGCCACTCGTCACGTCATGACGTCCACGGCCTTCCGGCTGGCCAGACTAGGCACCCGGAGGCGCCTCCTCACGGGGGTTGAGACGGACTTGACGGCGATCTGAGCAACCGGGCGGCGGAATCGGGACACCCCTCGCAAGCCGCCCCGCCTCCGACCCCGGGTCCGGGTCCGTCAGGCGGCGCGGGTGATCACGATGTCGCCCATGCCGGTGCGGGCCCGCACCTCCACGACGCCGTCGGAGCCCTCGGGCCCCTGGGAGGCGCCGAGGGAGTTGTGCACCTTGCCCATCCGGGAGGTGACGTCGAGCCAGGCGGCGACGGAACCCCGGATGCCGATGTCGATCCGGCCGACGGCCGTCTGGAGGTCGGCCTTGCCGCGGGCCACCTCGCCGACGCGGATGGCGCCGTTCGCGGACTTGGCCTCGACGGAACCGTGCGCCCGGTCGACGGTGATGGAGCCGTTGGAGCTGTTCGCCCGTACGTCTCCGGTGACCTCGCCGATCTCGGTGTCGCCGTTGACGTTCTTGACGGTCGCCGCGCCGTCGACCCGGCCGATGCGGACCCGGCCCGCGCCGTGGACCTCGGCGTCAGCGGTGCAGCGGTCCAGGTGCACGTCGCCGTGGCCGGTGCGCAGTACGGCCGGGCCGGCCGCGGTCACCCGGATGTCCCCGGCACCGGACTTCAGGACGCACTCGCCGAAGGTCCCGTCCAGGACGAGGGGGCCCACGCCCGTGGCGGCCCGGACGCGGGAGCCGGCCGGCAGCTCGATGCACACCTCGACCGAGCCGATCCGGCCGAACGGGAGGCGCTTGCGGGCACCGCGCACCGTGAGCGTGCCGTCGGCGTGGTCGACCCGGGTCTCGCGGGCGGCGCGCTCGTCCTCCGGGTCGCCGGGGTCGGCGGGGAGCACCTCGACGACGGTGTCGGGCCGCTCGCCGGCCGTGAGCCGGACGGATCCCACCTCGATCTCGACGGACACGGCGAGCGGTGCGGGGGTGTCGAAGGTAAGCATGGCGGTCCGATCCTCATGACGTGGTGCGGGTTCCCGCCGGCCGGCCGGGCGGGCGGTCGGGCGAGGGGGGATGCTGGGCGGCGGCCAGACTACGGAATGCCGGGCGGCCCGTGCCGGGCCGTGCGGGTCAGCGCACCCAGCCGGTGTAGCTCTGGCCGGCCCGGGTGCGGCGCAGTCCCGCGGGCTGCTCGGCGGCCGCATCGGACAGGGCCGCCGACAGCGTGCGGACCACCCAGGCGTTGACGGAGATCCCCTCGCGGGCCGCCGCCTCCTCGGCGCGGGCCTTGAGGTGGGCGGGCAGGCGGAGGTTGATCCGTGCCGTCCCGCCCTCCTCGCCCTCGGAGAGGAGGGCGGGGGCCGGCGGTGCGGCGGGGGCGGACGGGCGCTCGTCGTACGCGGGCTCGCTCTCGGGGACGGTCACGACGAACTCGGGGTCCAGGCCCCGCAGCCGTACCGAGACCGATCCCGGCGCCAGGTCCCGCGTGACCTCGTCCATCGCGTCGGACAGGGCGTTCAGGAGCGTCAGGCGGGTGGCCGACTCCAGCGGGGCGGTGAGCCGGCCGGCCAGGGCGCGGGCCTCGTCCCCGCCCGCGTCGGCGGCGACGGCGAGCTCGTGCCGGAGGTTCTCTACGTACGGCCTCAGATCCATGGCGCCACTATGGCACACGCATGGCGCCATGGCCAGAATCGGCATGTGCCACAGGACGGCGGTGAGCCGGCGGTGACCGCGCGGTGAGCACCCCCGAGCACTCTGGCCCACATGACGAACCCCACCGCGAACACCGCCGCAACCACCGCCCCGAACGCCCGAGCGAACACCGGCGGCACCGCCGCCCGCACCGTGCTCATCTCCGGCGCCTCCGTCGCCGGCCCGGCGCTGGCCTACTGGCTCCACCGCCACGGCTTCGCCCCCACGATCGTCGAGCGGGCCCCCGCCCTGCGCGAGGGCGGCTACGCCGTCGACTTCCGAGGCGAGGCCCACCTGTCCGTGCTGCGCCGCATGGGAATCCTGGACGCCCTCCGGGCCGCCCGCACCGGCACCGGCTCCATGTCGTACGTCAACAGCGCGGGCAAGCCGCAGGCGAAGCTGCCCGCCGACCTGTTCGCCGGGGACCTGGAGGTGCTCCGGGGCGACCTGGCCCGGATCCTCTACGACGCGACCAAGGAGCACACCGAGTACGTCTTCGGAGACTCCATCACCTCCCTCTCGGAGGACGCCGAAGGGGTCCACGTCACCTTCGAGCGCGGCGCGCCCCGCCGCTTCGACCTGGTGATCGGCGCCGACGGGCTGCACTCCCGCACCCGGAGCCTGGTCTTCGGCCCGGAGGAGCGCTTCGTCAAGCACCTCGGCGTCTACTGCGCGATCTTCACCACGGACAACCACCTCGGCCTCGACCGCACCGGGCACGCCTACGTCACCCCCGGCCGGCTGGTGACCGTGTACAGCGCGCGCCAGAACAGGGAGGCCAAGGCCGTCTTCTACTTCGGCTCGCCCCTGCTGGACCTCGACCGCCGTGACGTGACGCGCCAGCAGGCGCTGCTCACCGAGCGGTTCGCGGGCAACGGCTGGGAGAGCGACCACCTGCTGGAGCGGATGCGCCAGGCCCCGGACTTCTACTTCGACTCCGTCGGGCAGGTGCGCATGGACAGCTGGTCGCGCGGCCGGGTCGCCCTCCTCGGCGACGCCGCGTACTGCCCGTCGCCGCTGTCGGGCATGGGATCGGGGCTCGCGCTGGTGGGCGCGTACGTCCTGGCCGGGGAGCTCGCCGCCGCGCGCGGCGACCACCGCACGGCCTTCGCCCGCTACGAGCGGGAGATGCGGGTGTACGCGGAGGGCTGCCAGAAGATGGGCGACGGGGTCGCGAAGATGATGGTCCCCGAGAGCCGGCTGCTCGCGGGGTTCCTCAACCGCTACTACAAGGTCATGCCGTACCTGCCGGGCAAGAACATGCCCGCGAAGATGGCCCGCAAGGCCGCCGAGAACATCACCCTGCGGGACTACACCGCCGAACTGAGCACCCGTTAGCCCGTCCGCAATCCGACTGGACATCAAAACCTAGACCCCCTAGCTTTGAACCTAGAGCAACTAGCCATGGACGGGCCACGGCCACGGCCACGGCCAGGACCACAGGGGAGGCGCCGATGGTGCGCGCAGGACTCAACGCCGCACGGCTCACGGAGGCGGCCGCCGAGATGGCGGACGAGACCGGGATCGAGCAGCTGTCCCTGTCCGCGCTCGCGCGGCGGTTCGGCGTCAAGGACGCGAGCCTCTACTCCCACGTGCGCAACCTGCGGGACCTGCGGGTACGGGTGGCGCTGCTGGCCGGCGAGGAGATGACCGAGCGGATCGCGGTCGCCGTCGCCGGGCGCTCCGGCAAGGACGCGCTGGTCGCGTTCGCCGACGCCTACCGGGAGTACGCCCTGGAACGCCCGGGCCGTTACGCCGCCTCGCAGATGCGGTTCGACCCGGAGGAGGTGGCCGGCTCCGCCGGGCTGCTGCGCAGCGTGGAGCTGACCTACGGGATGCTGCGCGGCTACGGGCTGGAGGAGCCGGACCTGACGGACGCGGCCCGGCTGCTGCGCGCCACCTTCCACGGCTACGTCCACCTGGAGCTCAGCGGCGCCTTCAGCCACTCCCGCGAGGTCCGCACGTCCTGGGCACGCGGCCTCGACGCACTCCACGCGGCCCTGGAGAACTGGCCGCCGAAGAACAAGGGGGAATCACGATGACCAAGCCCACCACGCCCACCACCACCGCACCCACGACCGGGACCCTCGACGTCCCGGGAGCCACGCTGTACTACGAGCGGCGCGGCAGCGGCCCCGTCCTGCTCCTGATCCCCGGCGGAGGAGCGGACGCCGGCCTGTACGCGGGGATGGCCCCGGCCCTGGCCGCCGCCGGACGCACCGTCGTCTCCTTCGACCCCCGGGGCCAGTCCCGCAGCACCCTCGACGGCCCGGCCGCCGACCAGCGGGTGGAGGACTGGGCCGACGACGCCCGCCGCGTGCTGGACCTGGTCTCCCCCGGCGAGCCGGCGGACGTCCTCGGCTGCAGCGCGGGCGCCGTCGCCGCGCTCGGCCTGCTGGCCCGTCACCCGGAGCGGGTGCGCCGGGTGGTGGCGCACGAACCGCCGCTGGTGGAGGTGCTGCAGGACCCCGCCCCGTACCGGACGCTCTTCGCCGACGTACGGGAGCTGTCGCGCACCCGGGGCCCGGCCGCGGCGACGGCCCGCCTCGCCGAGGGCCTGGGCGGGGAGCAGCCGCAGCGAGAGGAACCCGCCGCCGGGCTTCCCCCCGAAATCCTGGAGATGGCGCCGCGCATGTACGCGAACCAGCCGTTCTTCCTGGAACACGTCCTGGTCCCCTTCACGGGCAGCACCCCCGACGTACCCGCCCTGCGGGCCGCCGCCGACCGCCTCGTCCTGGCCGCCGGGGAGGACTCCCGCCCCATCCCCGCCCTCCACGGCCCGGCGGCCCGCCTGTCGGACCTGACCGGCGCCCCCTTCACGGAGTTCCCCGGCGGCCACGTCGGCTGCGCCGAACACCCGGCCCCCTTCGCCACCCGCCTCCTGGAAACCCTGACCCGGGAGTGAGCACGGGGCTGACGGGCCTTAATGGCAAGGAGAGGTTGCAGTTAACGTGTCCCGGCGGCACACTCGGCTCATGAGCGAGACACCACGCCCCCGCGCCCGGCAGGCCGAGCTCACGCCCGCGCAGCGGCGCGAGCTCGAC
>NZ_JZWV01000091.1 GCF_000966975.1 Streptomyces katrae
GCGCGAGCTCGACCGGCTGCAGGCAGCCGTCACCGGGGCGAAGGAGGCGTTCGCGGAAGCCGCGGGGCGCATCGCCGTCGAGCTCGGCCGGGGCGGGAACTCCGCCGTCGCCCGGCACTTGGACGTCACCCCCCAGCACGTCTCCAACCTCGCTCTCGCCTTCAAGAACAAGCGGGCCGACCGGGCGGTGGCGGACAAAGGGGCAGCGGCATGACGACCGCGCCCCGGCCCTCCGGCATCCCGCCCATGCCCGAGCGGAACCCCAAGGCGCTGCGCGCCGCGATCGCCGAGCACACGCCGGCGCTCCTGCCCGACTTCGACGCCCACTGGAAGTGGGCCATCGCGGACACCTACGACCTCGCCCCCGTCCCTGCGTTCATGGCCCAGTGGTGGACGGAGTTCGCACTGGCCCGCGACCCTCGACTGGCCCGGACGGTGCACGACCTGGAGGCTCGCGCGGCCGACGCTGCGACCGCTACCGAAGCGAAGCAACTGCTGACACAGGCAGCGCACCTCCGCCGCGAGGCAGGCAAGGCGGAGCCCGGGCGGTGAGCAGTGCCTTCATGGGACCGCCCTGGCAGATGGACTGGGTCGACACGGCCCGGGCCACCCGGGACTCGCTACCCCGGCAGGTCCGCGAACTGATCGACGCCGCTGCCGACCCGCAGATCATCATCGAAGAGGTGTTCTGGCAGTAACCGCGCACGGGGAAGCGGCTGCGACCGGAAATACGAGGGGCCGCTTTCGAATGCGGAAATTGCCGAGGCATGGACAGGGGGCCGTCGGAGCGTATTTAATTTCCCTTGCGACCCGGCCGGTCCAGCCGACGGTCAGCCGTCCCTTTTCAGAGCAGCGAAACCTGAGCCGTGAGGAGTCCCGGATGTCGGACGAGCAGACGCGCAAGGTTGTCGAACAGTTCAATCAGGCATTTCGGCTGCACGACCCCGGCCTGCTGAAGGACATCCTCGCCGAGGACTGCCGGCTGGAGAACTCCGGGCCCGCGCCGGACGGGAGCAGGCACTCCGGGTATGACGAGTGCCTGCGGTTCTGGAGCTCGATCGCCGGCAACGAGAACATGGCCTTCGAGGTGGAGGACGTCTGGACGGCAGGAGAGCGGGCCGTGTGCCGCTGGACGTTGCGGTGGGGCAGCGGGCCGGAGGACTTCGTGCGCGGGGTGAACGTGCACCGGCTGGAAGGCGGGCTGCTCGCGGAGAGCTTCGGGTACGTAAAGGGCTGACGGGAATGAGGAGAAGGGGCCCGGACTTTCCAAGTCCGGGCCCCTTCTTCATGCCGACGAAGGCGGGGGAACAGGGAAATTACATTCCCTGTTCCCGTCGTCGCAGATTCGGGAAAACGGCGAATCGTAATCTGAATCGGAATCTGAATCAGACGGTCTCAGATCGAAAAGGGTGCCGCCTCCTGGGATTCGACGGCCGTCCGGAAACTGTGCAGGGCGCGGGCCCACACGCCGTCCCACTCGGCCAGGCGCAGCAGGTGCGGGGCGAGTTCGGCGGAGAAGGCCGTGGCGGCCTCGACGGGGAGGAGGGAGGGGAGGTTGTCGATGGCGATCAGGTCGAGGGGGCGGTCACCGTCGCGCAGGGTGCGGACGGGTGCGTCCCAGGTCGTGGTCTCGTCGTAGACGGGCAGCACGTTGCAGTCGGAGGTGACGTCACAGGTGACGTCAGAGACCAGGGAGAGGCGGCGGGCGGGCTCGTCCAGGTCGGCCTTGGTCAGGAACGGCGGGACGGGGGTGGTGGTCAGGACGGTGTTGACCAGGAGGTCGTGGGCGAGGAGGGCGTCGAGGGCGGGGCGGTCGGTGGGGACCAGCGGGGCGGTGAGGGCACCGCGGTGGTGCAGGACGGCGAGGGCGGCGCCGACATAGCCGGCCCAGTAGCCGAAGGCGGCGACGCGGCGGCCCGCTTCGTCGGTCAGGTACTCCATGTCGAGCAGGGCGCCACCGCCGGCGGTGAACCGGGCGAGCAGTTCGCGGGCCCCGGCCTGGCCCTTGTAGGCGTGGCCGAAGTAGATGTGCCGGTGGCGCAGGGCGGGAGCACCGGGCCCGGCGGGGAGTTCCTTGAGGCCGAGTACGTACGCCTCGTCGGGGGCCTGCTCGTGCCAGGAGCCGGTGGGGGCGGTGGCGCAGCCGGCGGCCGTGTAGTCGGCGAGGGGGAAGGCGCGCTGCGCCGACTCCTCGACGGTGATGCGGACCCCGGCCTCGACGAGGCGGGCGGCGTCCTGCGGGGTGAGGGGGGCGCGGCGTTCGGTGGGGCGGGCCTCGTGCCGCATCCAGAGGTGAGTGCTGTCCGGCATGTCGGTTCGTGTCCTGTCTGGAGACTCGGGGGTCGGTGACCCCTGGCCCGGTCGCGGTCGCGGTGACGGTGACGGTGGCGGCGGCCGCGCCCTGGACGTTCTCGCGCCGCGGTCCCTCAGAGGAGCGGGATCCGGGCGTTCGCCAGAGGGCGGTAGGCGGGGGTCGCTGTGGTGCTCCAGCCTGCCCTGCGGAGCTCGGTCACGACGGCGGTGGCGAGGACCGTGGCCAGCTCCCCGCCCGGGCAGAGGTGGGCTCCTGCACCGAAGGTGAACACGAGCGGATTCACCCGTTCGGTGGATAGCACGTGGGGGTCTGGGTTGACGGCGGGGTCGCGGTTGGCGCCGGCGAGGAGGACGAGCAGCTGCTGCCCGGGCTCCACGGTGGAGCCGGCGTGGGTGAACGGTTCGGCGGCGAAGCGGCGGGTGTTCTGGACGGGTGCGTCGTACCGGACCACCTCGCGCACGAGCGCCCCGGTGTCGGGGGTGCCGGCGCCCCGGGCGAGGGCGACGAGGGTGTTGCCGATGAGGCCGGCGGTGGCGTCGTAGGTCTGGGAGAGGAACCCGATGGCGTTCGACAGCAGGGGCCCGGGGTGCGCCCAGCCGCTCCGCTCGGCGGCGGCGACGAGCTCCCGCAGCAGGCCGTTCGCCCGGCCGGCGCGGTACGGGGACCGGGGGGCGGCACCGGCGGCGGGCGTCGCGTGCGGCAGCGGGGCCGGAGGGGCGGAGGTCAGGGGCGGGGCCAGGAGCTCGCGCAGGCGGGTCGCCGCCCGGGCCGCCGCCCGGTGGTCGGCCGGGGTGGCCGTGGCCGGGATGCAGCGGACGAAGTCGGCGATCGCGCGGGCCGCCTCACGGTCGGCGCCGTCCGTGAGGCCGGACAGGGCGGCCACCACCCGGGCCGGGACTCCGAACATCAGCTCCTCGTACGGGACTTCACCGCCCTCCGCCAGCACCTCGCGGGTGAAGCGGGCGGCCAGCTCACCGGCGTGCCCGAGGTCGGCGCGGGCCAGGGCCTCGGCCACGACCCCCTTGAGCCGGACCGCCGCCGCGCCGTCCGTCATCCGTACGAGCTCGCCGAAGACCTCCCCGGCCGCCGTACCGGCGACCCCGGCCGGCACCGGCTCCGCCACGGGCCGCACCCTCAGCGCACCGCTGCCCAGCACCGCGCGCACCGCCGCCGCGTCGGCGGCGACCCACGCCCCGAGCGCCTCGTCGAAGGCGAAGGGCCGCTCGGCCACCAGGCGCGCGTAGTAGGGGTAGGGGTCCGCGAGGCGGACCGCCTCGACGGGGGTGACGGGCTCGACGGTGCTCGTGGTGGTGGTGCTGGTGGTGCTGCTCACTGCTGACTCCTCGTGGAACGGTCGAGCGAGTGCGGCGAGTCGTGTTCGAGGAGGGCGTTGGCCTCGGCGTACGGAAGGGCGTCCGCGCCGAAGCCGAAGGTGCCGGACTCGGTGATCTCGCGGGCGGCGCGGGTGAGGGCGCCGAGCGCGGCACGGGACAGGGCGGAGCCGGTGCTGATGCGGCGGACGCCGAGGGCGCCGAGTTCGGCGACGGAGAGCTTCAGGGCGCCGGTCATCAGTACGTTGACGGGCCGGGACACTGCGGCGCAGACGGCGCGGATCGCCTCGGCGTCGGGCAGGGCCGGCGCGTAGAGCACGTCGGCGCCGGCGGCCTCGTACGCCTGGAGGCGGCGGATGGTGTCCGCCAGGTCGGGGCGGCCCAGGAAGAAGTTCTCGGCGCGGGCGGTGACCGTGAAGGGGAAGCCGAGCCCCTTCGCCGCCTCCACGGCGGCGGCGACGCGCTCGACTGCCTCGTCGACGGGCCGCAGCGGGTCCTCGTCGCGGCCGGTGGCGTCCTCGATGGAGCCGCCGGCCAGGCCGGCCTCCGCGGCGAGGCGGATGGTCTCGGCGACGTCCTCGGGGCGCTCGCCGAAACCGCTCTCCAGGTCGGCGGTGACGGGCAGTCCGGTCGCGTCCACGATGGCGGCGGCGTTGGCGAGGAGTTCCGCACGGGTGAGCCGGTTGGCCCCGTCGGGGCGGCCGAGACTGTGGGCGAGGCCCGCGCCGGTGGTGGCGAGGGCGGCGAAGCCGAAGGAGGCCAGGATGCGCGCGGTGCCGGCGTCCCAGGGGTTGGGGACGACGAAGGGGCCGGGGCCGTGGTGCAGCTCCCGGAAGGCTTCGCCGCGCCGGATCCGGGCGGCGGGGTCGGTGCTGGGGCGGGTGTCGTTCATGACGCCTGGACCTTCTCGGTGTTCGTTCCTGCGGTGGAACCAAATCTTCCCCGCCCGCCCCGGAGGAACCAGACCTACGATGGCTCCGGTTCACGCATTGCGGAAACCCACGGGGTCTCAACTGCGGCGAACAGCTCCATACCGGACAGACGGGGGCGGGTAGTGCACGTGGACGTGGACGCGGCCGGACGCGCTGAAGCCGCCCGGCGGAGCGGTGCACCCGAGGAGCCGGGCGAAGCGGCCCCGGCGGCAGAACCGCAGGCCTTCCTGCGGGAACTCGCGACGCACCTGGGCCTGCTGGCTCAGGAGGCCGCGCAGCAGGCGGCACGCCCGGCCCCGGCGCCCGCCGTCGGGGCGCCCCCGGCGGAGGAGGCGGTCGGGCCCGGCGTGCGGTACCTGCACGGCCTGGACAGCATCTCGGCGGCGATCGAGGAGGCCCTGGGTTCGGTCCGGCGGGACATCCTCACCGCGCAGCCCGACGGGGCGCGGCCGAGCGCGGTGCTGAAGGACGCGCTGGAATCCGTGCGCCGGCAGATCTCGGCGGGTATCGCGATGCGGACCCTGTACCAGCACACCACGAGGTTCGACGAGGCGACGAAGGAGTACGTCCGCGCCGTGACGGAGCACGGGGCCCAGGTCCGGACGCTCGAGGAGTTCTTCGACCGCCTGATCATCGTGGACGACACCGCGTTCATCTCCGCGAACGAGGACCGGACCACGGCGATCTCGATCACCGAGCCGACCATCGTCCGGTTCCTCCGCGACACCTTCGACAAGGCCTGGGACCGGGCGGAGCCCTTCCCCTTCGTCCCCCTGCACGCCGCGAAGGCGGCCGCCGAAGTGGTCCCGGCGATCCGGGAGTCGATCAGCCGGCTGCTGGTGGAGGGTTACTCGGACAAGGTCATCGCACGCCGCATGGGGATCAGCGAGCGTTCCCTCCAGGCCCATGTCGCGGCCCTCAAGCAGGAACTCGGCGCTTACAACCGGCTCCAGCTCGGCTACCTCCTGGGCCGCTACGACGCGTTCAGGTAGGCGAGGACCGCGCGGACGCGGCGGTTGGTGTCGTCGTCGTCCGTGATGCCGAGCTTGCCGAACAGGGAGGTCGTGTACTTGCTGATGGCGCCCTCGCTGAGGAACAGCCGGCGGGCGATGGCGTGGTTGGACAGGCCCTCCGCCATCAGGGCCAGTACGGAGCCCTCGCGTTCGGTGAGGCGCTCCAGCCCGCGGTCGGGGGCGCTGCCCGACAGCAGCTTCGCGATGACGGCCGGGTCCATCGCGGTGCCGCCCGCCGCGACCCGTTCCAGGGAGCCGATGAACTGGTCCGCGTCGAACACGCTCTCCTTGAGGAGGTATCCGACGCCGCCGGTGCCGTCGGCCAGCAGTTCGCGGGCGTAGAGCTGTTCCACGTGCTGGGAGAGGATGAGCACCGGCAGGCCGGGGATCTCGGAGCGGGCGGTGAGGGCCGCGCGCAGGCCCTCGTCCGACTGTGCCGGGGGCATGCGGACGTCGATGACGGACACGTCCGGGCGGTGCGTCCGCAGGACGTCGAGCGTCTCGGGCCCGGTGGCGGCCGTGGCCACCACCTCGTGCCCGAACGCCTCGATCAGGCGGACCATCCCGTCGCGCAGGAGGTACAGGTCTTCGGCTACGGCTATTCGCATGGCACGGCCATCCTGACACGGGTGGGGCCGCCGTGGGGGCTGGTGACCGTCAGCGTGCCGTCGAAGACGGCGAGCCGGCGGCGCAGCCCCGCGAGCCCGCCGCCGGGCCGGGCGTCGGCCCCGCCGCGGCCGTCGTCCTCGACCTCCACGACGATGCCCGTCTCGTCCCGTACGAGGGAGACGTGCGCGCGGTTCGCCCCGGCGTGCTTGACCGCGTTGGTGAGGAGCTCGGCGACGCCGAAGTAGACGGCGGACTCGATCGGCGGGTCCAGGCGCAGCGGGCCGGCGGCCCTGACCGCCACGTCGAGGGGGACGTCCAGCGCGAGCGCGCGCACGGCGTCGACGAGCCCGCGTTCGCTGAGGACCGGCGGGCTGATGCCCCGGATGAGTTCGCGGAGTTCGGTCAGCGAGGCGGCCGCCCCGGCGCGCGCCTCCCGCATCAGCGTCCTGGCCTGCTCCGGGTCGCGGTCCATCAGGGCCTCGGCGGTGGCCAGGGAGAGCCCGAGCGCGACGAGGCGGGCCTGCGCGCCGTCGTGGAGGTCCCGCTCGATGCGGCGGATCTCGGCGGCCTGCGCGACGGTGGCGTCCGCGCGCTGGGAGGTCAGCTCGTCCACCCGCTCGGCCAGCACCATCGCCGCGGAGGGGCCGAGGAAGCGGACGGCGACCCGGTGCAGGGCCCGCCAGGCGTACGGGGAACAGCCGACGGCCACCGCCGTCGCCGCCGCCCCGACGAGCCTCCCGACGGTCCCGCTCCCGGCCGGCCCGACCCCGGTCAGCCCGAGCGCGGCCACGGCGAGCGCGGCCGGCGGGAGGGCCGCCGCCAGCCCCGCGGTGAAGGGGGCGATGACGGCGAAGCGCAGGTCCCGCCAGGTGGCGGGGTCGCTCCACCACAGCCGCATCCGCTGGTCCATGACGGCGTCGCGGCGGCTGCGTTCGTAGCTGAAGCCGTTCCACCAGTATCCGGTGGACAGTTGCATCACCGGCCCGGCCTCCCGGTACCCGCCGGGTATCGCGGTACCGGTCCACCGCGCGACGAGCACCCGCACCGCCCGGCAGACGGACTGCGCCAGGGCGAGCGTGCCCGCGCACACGATGACGGCGGGCCCGATCCACGACCACGGGTGCTCCGCCCCGCACCACACCGCCAGCCCCACGGCACCCGCCCACACGGCCGGCACCGGCATGCAGACGGCGACGACGACGGCCGCCCGCCAGAACCCGGCCCCGGCCCGCACCACCCAGGAACGCACCCGTCCCATGGCTCCCCCTCGACGTCGACCACCTCGTCCGATGACCCCACTGTGCACCGTCGGGAGCCCGCGACCCCCCGGCTGAGGAGGGGAGTGGGGCTGGACCCACCCCCCTGTGGGTCCAGGCCGATACCGTGCCGTGCGGCGGCTCCGTAGCGTCGTGGCCATGGAAACCGACGCGAACACGAAGCCGAACGCCACCGCCGCCGCCACCGCCTCCCCGGCCCTCCTCGACACCCCCGGCGCCCGGGCCGCCTTCGCCACGACGCGGACCGCCGTCAAGGTCTACGGCGCCCTCACCACCGCCGCCCTCCTCGCGGTCGTCGTGGTCGCGAGCACGGGCCACATGGTGAACCCGTTCATGTGGACGCGGGCGATCCTGCTCCCCTTCATCACGGTGCTCCTGCACCGCCTGGCCCTCTCCACCGCCCAGGGCTCCCACCGCGCCTTCGAGCGCCTGCGGACCGTCACGGTCGTCTTCCCGATCGCGATCATCGGCGTCGACCTGATCCCGGGCGTCTGCCCGTGGTGGTACGCGGCCCTGCAGACCCTCTGCGTCCTCCCGGCCCTCCGCATCGCCCTGACGATGCGCGGAACGGCCTTGCGGACGGCGTTCCCGAAGAAGGGACGGGCGGTCCGCTAGG
>NZ_JZWV01000714.1 GCF_000966975.1 Streptomyces katrae
TGACGACCGTGGCGGGGACCGTCCCTCGTACGGCCGCCGTGACGACCGGGGTGACCGTCCCTCCTACCCGCGTCGGGACGACCGGGGCGGCGAGCGTGGTGGCTACCGTGGCGGGCGCGATGACCGCGGTGGCTACCGTGGCGGCCGTGACGACCGTGGCGGCCGTGAGTTCCGCGCCGACCGTGACCGTGACCCGGTCAAGCGGCTTCCGATCGACGAGGACGTCACCGGCAACGAGATCGACGCCGATGTGCGCCAGGAGCTCCTGAGCCTGCCCAAGGGGCTCGCCGAGGAGGTCTCGCGCAACCTGGTCATGGTGGCCCGGCTGATCGACGAGGACCCCGAGCAGGCGTACGCCTACTCCCGCATCGCCCTGCGCCTGGCCTCCCGTGTCGCCGCCGTGCGCGAGGCCGCCGGCTTCGCCGCGTACGCCACGCAGAAGTACAGCGAGGCGCTCGCCGAGTTCCGCGCCGCCAAGCGGATGACCGGTTCCGTCGAGCTGTGGCCCGTCATGGCCGACTGTGAGCGCGGCCTCGGCCGGCCCGAGCGGGCGCTGGCCATGGCCGGTGAGCCCGAGGTGCAGAAGCTGGACAAGGCCGGGCAGGTCGAGATGCGTCTCGTCGCCGCCGGTGCCCGCCGGGACATGGGCGAGCTCGACGCCGCCATCGTGACCCTGCAGAGCCCCGAGCTGGCCTCCAACACCGTCCAGCCGTGGACGGCGCGCCTGCGGTACGCCTACGCGGACGCCCTCCTGGCCGCCGGCCGTGAGGACGAGGCCCGCGAGTGGTTCGCGAAGACCCTCGAGGCCGACAAGGACGGGGCGACCGACGCCTCCGACCGCCTGGCCGAGATCGACGGCGTGGAGTTCGTGGACGCCGCCGCGCTGGAGGAGGACGCGGACCTCGAGGACCTCGGTGACGAGGACGACGAGGACGAGGACGCGGCCGAGGTGGCCGCCGCCGAGCGCGCCGCCGACCAGACCGAGTACTACGACGAGGACGACGAGGAGTACGAGCCGGCCGACGACTCCGTCGCCGACGTGGACCTCACCGACGAGATCGTGGTCCTCGGGGACGACGAGCGCGAGGCCCGCGACAAGGCCTGATCGGGCCTGATGCCGGAGAAAGGGCGGCACCCCCTCGGGGGTGCCGCCCTTTCGCACGTCCGGGAAGTGACGGAACGGAAGGCCCCGGTCAGCCCAGGCTGCGCAGGACCAGGCCGGTGGCCGGCTTCGGGCCGAAGGACGTGGACTTGCGGGGCATCGTCACGCCCTGGCGGGCCAGGTCGCGGACGACCTCCTCGCGGACCGGGTGCAGCAGCACGGCCGTGCCGCCGTGGCGTTCGGCCATCGCGACCGTGGCGGCCGCGTCGTGGATGTACGCGATGTGGTCCGGGGCGTCCGGGACCTGCCACAGGGCGTCCAGCAGCGAGGCGTGCAGCACCGTGGCGTCCAGCCGGCGCCAGGCCTCCGGGCGGTCGCGGCGGACGGTGCGCTCGATCAGGGCCGGATCCGGGTCGGTGACCAGGTGGAAGGTGCCGTCGCCGGTGAGGAGGAAGGCGTTGCCGCGCTCCGAGGCGTCCGCGAGGGCCTCCAGGGCCAGCGGGAGCGGGCCCTCGACCGGGCGGATCCGGAAGGAGCCCTCGGCCTTCGCCAGGGCCTCGGAGAGGGGCAGGCGGCGCAGCATCCGGTGGATGGCACGGACCTGGAGCGGGTAGCGGACGGTGTCCACGAGGAGGACCAGGCCGAAGTCCCAGGGCGTCGGCGAACCGTGCTCCTCCTGGAGGCGCAGGTACGTCGCCCAGCGGTGGTGGCCGTCGGCGATGAGGGCCTGGCGGTGGGCCAGGTCGGAGGTGACGACGGCCAGCTCGGCGGGGTCGGTGACGGCCCACAGGCTGTGGCGGAACCCGTCCTCGGTGACCGTCGACAGCAGGGGCTCGCGGGCCGCGGTGGCCTCCACGACCGCGTCCGCGCCGGCGCCCGGGCCGTCGCCGCGGTAGGTGAGGAGGAGGGGTTCGAGATTGGCCGAAGTCGCGCGCATCAGGCCCGCGCGGTCGGTGACCACGTCCGGCATCACGTCCTCGTGCGGCAGGACGATGCCGTCCTCGGCGGCGGACAGGGCCAGGGCGCCGATGATGCCGCGCTGCAGCAGGCCGGCCCGGCGCTGCTCGTAGACGTAGAGCGCGGGCTGCGGGTCGGCGCTGAGGACGCCCTCGGCGAGCCAGTCGCTCAGGGTGCGGGCGGCCTGTTCGTTGCGGGCGGCCGGGGTGCCGGCCTGCGGCAGGATGAGCCGGACGATGTTGTGCGGGTCGGCGGATTCGAGGTAGTCGACTCCGTCGGGACGTACGACCACGTCGTACGGCGGCGAGGTGACCGCCGCCAGGCTGCCGACGCGCTCCGGGACGTAACGCAGTCCGTGGAAGGGGGTCAGGCGCAGCCCGTGCTCCGCGTTGCCAGGTGTGGTCATTGGTGCATGGTAAGACCCGTCTCGCGATACGGGATGGCCGGGGGAGTGACGGGGTAGTGCAAACTCGGACAAGATCGATCGCGTGAAGTGAAGCAACGCAAGAGTCCCGAGCGTTTCGAGAACGGTTATTGAGGAGCGGCCAGATGACCCGGCAGAGCAGGACCAGTCCCGCGGGCAGTGAGCGGAGTCTGCACGAGGCGTACGACACGGCCCTGCTGGACCTGGACGGGGTGGTGTACGCGGGTGGGCACGCCATCGCGCACGCGGTGGACTCCCTGGCCGCGGCCCGGGCCGGCGGGATGCACCTGGCGTACGTCACCAACAACGCGCTGCGGACGCCGGAGGCGGTCGCGGAACACCTGTGCGAGCTGGGCATCCCGACCGAGGCGGGCGAGGTGATCACCTCGGCGCAGGCGGTGGCCCGGCTGATCGCGGAGCAGGTGGAGCCGGGGTCGAAGGTGCTGGTGATCGGTGGGGAGGGGCTGCGGGTCGCGCTGCGCGAGCGCGGTCTGGTGCCGGTCGAGTCCGCCGACGAGGAGGGGCTCGCGGCGGTGGTCCAGGGCTACGGCGGGCCCGGCCTGGAGTGGGGGCGTTTCGCGGAGGCGGCGTACGCGGTCAACCGGGGGGTGCCCTGGTACGCGTCGAACACGGACCTGACGATCCCGGGGGCGCGCGGGATCGCGCCGGGCAACGGGGCCGCCGTGGAGGTCGTACGGATCGCGACGGGCGCCGAGCCGCAGGTGGCCGGGAAGCCGCTGCCGCCGATGCACCGGGAGACGGTGCTGCGGACCGGGGCGAAGCGGCCCCTGGTGGTGGGGGACCGGCTGGACACCGACATCGAGGGCGCGTTCAACGGGGACGTGGACTCCCTGCTGGTGCTGACCGGGGTGACGGACGCGGAGCAGCTGCTGCGGGCCGAGCCCCGGCACCGGCCCACGTACGTGGACCGGGACCTGCGCGGGCTGCTGACCGGGCAGCCGGAGCCGGCGGAGCGCGACGGGGCCTGGCGGTGCGGCGGCTGGAGCGCGGCCCACGCGGGGACGCACCTGGAGCTGACCCGGGCCGGGGATGGGCAGGGAGGGGAGGCCGATCCGGTCGACGGGCTGCGGGCGCTGTGCGCGGCCGCCTGGTCGGCCGCCGGGGACGGGATCTACGGGCACGACGTGGAGAAGGCGCTGGCGGCACTGGGGTGGTGAGCGGGGGGCGCTCGGCCGTACGGGGGATCATTCGCTGCGCAGGGTAGGCTAGCCTAACCTTCGTGTTGGCTGAGAGTCCCCCCGAAACCGAGCCCGGCGCGCCCGAGTCCGGCGCGCCCGCGCCCGCCGTGGCCCGTCCAGGCCACGGCAGGCGCGCCGCCGGGCTGCTGATCGTCCTGGCGGCACTGGCCCTGGTCGCGGTGGCCAGCATCGCCGTCGGCGCCAAGGCCATGCCGCTCGCCGACGTCTGGCACGGGCTGTTCCACTACAGCGGCACCACCAACGACGTGGTCGTACGGGACCTGCGGGTCCCGCGCACCGTCCTGGGGGTGATGGTCGGGCTCGGACTCGGTCTGTCCGGCGCGGTGATGCAGGCCCTGACCCGCAACCCGCTGGCCGAGCCCGGGATCCTCGGCGTCAACGCGGGCGCCGCGGCGGCCGTGGTCTCCGCCATCAGCTTCCTCGGGGCGAGCACGCTGACCGAGTTCGTCTGGTGGGCCTTCCTGGGCGCCGCCGTCGTCTCCGCCGCCGTCTACGTCCTCGGCGGCAGCCGCAGCGCCACCCCGGTGCGCCTCGCGCTCGCCGGTACGGCGGCCAGTGCGGCGCTCGTCGGCTACATCAACGCCGTCCAGCTGATGGACAGCAAGGCCCTGGACAAGCTCCGCTTCTGGACGGTGGGCTCGCTGGCCTCGGCCACCATGGACACCGTCCGCCAGGTGGCCCCCTTCCTGCTGGCCGGCGCCCTGCTCGCGCTGGTGCTGGGCCGCCCGCTCAACGCGATGGCCATGGGCGACGACACCGCCCGGGCGCTGGGCGCGCACCTGACCCGGACCCGGATCACGGCGATGGCCGCCATCACCCTGCTGTGCGGGGCGGCGACCGCCGCCTGCGGGCCGATCGTCTTCGTCGGGCTGATGATCCCGCACCTCGCGCGCCTGGTCACCGGGCCCGACATGCGCTGGGTGCTCGCCTACTCGGCCGTCCTGTCGCCCGTGCTGCTGCTCGGTGCCGACGTGATCGGACGGGTCGTCACCCGGCCCGCCGAGCTCCAGGTCGGCATCGTCACCGCGCTCATCGGCGGCCCCGTCTTCATCTACCTGGTCCGGCGCAAGAGGATGGCCCAGCTGTGACCGACATCCGCATCCGCAAGGCCGCCCGGCCGCGCACCCTGCGCGGTCCCGCCGCCACCTCGCTGCGCGTCGAGCCGCGCGCGCTGCTCGGCGGGCTGCTGCTCGTCGCCGCGACGCTGGTGCTCGCCGTCGTCCTCATCGGCACCGGCGACTTCGAGATCGCGCCCGGGGACGTCGTGCGGACCCTGCTGGGCGACGGCACCCCCGCGGACGACTTCATCGTCAACGACCTGCGGCTGCCGCGGGTGCTCGTCGCGATCCTGGTCGGCGCGGCCCTCGGCATGTCCGGAGCGGTCTTCCAGTCCGTCTCGCGCAATCCGCTGGGCTCGCCCGACCTGCTCGGCTTCGGGTACGGCTCGGCGGTCGGCGCGCTCGTCGTGATCACCGTGTTCAAGGGCGGGGCCACCGAGGTCGCGCTGGGCGCCGTCGTCGGCGGTGTGCTCACCGGGGCCGTCGTGTACCTCCTCGCGTACAAGAAGGGGATCCACGGGTACCGGCTGGTGCTGGTCGGCATCGGCGCCTCGGCCGTCCTCGTCGCCGTCATCCAGTACCTGATCGCCAAGGCCCAGCTCATCGAGGCGACCCGGGCGATGGTCTGGCTCACCGGCTCGCTGGCCGGCCGGGACTGGGCGCAGGTGTGGCCGCTGCTGGCCGCCTGCGCGGTGCTGTTCCCGCTGGTCCTCGGGCAGGGCCGGGCCCTGCGGGTGATCGAGATGGGCGACGACGCCGCGTACGCCCTGGGCGTGCCGGTGGAGCGGACCCGGATGCTGCTGATGCTGGCGGCGGTCCTGCTGACCACGGCGGCCGCGGCGGCGGCCGGGCCGATCAGCTTCGTGGCGCTGGCCGCGCCGCAGCTGGCCCGGCGGCTGACCCGTTCGCCCGGGTCGAACCTGCTGACCGGAGCCCTGATGGGCACCGTCCTGCTGCTGGCCTCCGACCTGGCCTCGCAGCGGGCCTTCGGCGCGGACCAGCTGCCGGTGGGCGTGGTCACCGGCCTGGTCGGCGGTGTCTACCTGCTGTGGCTGCTCGTCATGGAGCGCAGGGCGGGACGGGTATGACCGGCACCGCCCCCACGACGCGAACGACGCGCACGACGCACGCGGTGGACGCGCCGCACGACCACGGGCACGGCCCGGCCGACGACACGAGGAGTACGCAGGTGCAGAGGCTGACCGCGGAGAACGTCACCCTCGGATACGACCAGCGGGTCATCGCCGAGAACCTCTCGGTGGAGATCCCCGACCACTCGTTCACGGTCATCGTCGGCCCCAACGCCTGCGGCAAGTCCACGCTGCTGCGCGCCCTGTCGCGGATGCTCAAGCCCACCGCCGGGCGGGTGCTGCTGGACGGGCGGGCCATCACCTCGACGCCCGCGAAGCAGGTGGCCCGGACCCTGGGGCTGCTCCCGCAGTCCTCGGTGGCGCCCGACGGGATCACCGTCGCCGACCTGGTCGCCCGCGGCCGGTACCCGCACCAGGGGCTGCTGCGGCAGTGGTCGGCGGAGGACGAGCGGATCGTCCTGGAGTCGATGGCCTCCACCGGGGTCGCCGAACTCGCGGACCGGGCCGTGGACGAACTGTCGGGCGGGCAGCGCCAGCGGGTCTGGATCGCGATGGCGCTGGCCCAGCAGACGCCGCTGCTGCTCCTGGACGAACCGACGACCTACCTGGACATCCAGCACCAGCTGGAGGTCCTCGACCTGTGCGCCCAGCTCCACGAGGAGCAGGGCCGGACCCTGGTGGCGGTGCTGCACGACCTCAACCAGGCGGCCCGCTACGCCACGCACCTGATCGCCCTGCGCGGCGGGGTGGTGGTCGCCGAGGGCCCGCCGGCCGAGGTGGTCACGGCCGGGCTGGTGGAGGAGGTGTTCGGGGTGCCCTGCCGGGTCATCGACGACCCGGAGACCGGCACGCCGCTGGTGGTCCCGGCCGCGCGGCGGGCCCGGACGAAGACGGCGGTCTAGAGCAGGCTCTTGAGGCGCAGGAGGTCGCGGAAGCCGGCCTCCAGGCGGACCCGGCCCGAGGCCCAGGCCTTGGCGAACTTCAGCTCCCCGTCGACCAGGGCCAGCAGGTCGTCCCCCGACATGGCGAGGCGGATCTCGGCCTTGGCGCGGGGCGGGCCGGGGGTGAGGGCGTCCACGCGGATCCGGCCGCCTTCGAGGCGGCCGGCGAAGGTCACGTCGAGGTCGGTGATGTGGCAGCTCAGGGAGCGGTCGAGGGCGGCCGCGCCGCGCACGCCGCCGTCGGCCCCCGCGAGGTTGTCGGAGAGTCGGTCGAGTGCCGCGCGGCACTCCTGGATCGTAGCCATGGTGCCCCGACCGTACCGCAGAGCCGTGCGTGGCAGGGGCGGTGCTTCGGGGTAGCGTCGGGGACATGACCGACGAAGTGTCCGGGAGCCTTCCGGACGTCCCCCAGGAGCCCGAGACGGAGCCCGTGAAGGAGCCGGTGACGGAGCCCGCCGCCGAGCCCGCCGGGACCGCGCCGCTGGGCCTCGTACGCACCCCCACCGGGCACCCCGGAGTCGACGCGCACCTGGAGCGGCTCGCGGACGCGGACCACCTGGCGGCGGACGGGCACGTCGAGGTGTACGAGGATGTGCACAGGGGACTGCGCGAGGCGCTCGACGCGCTGGACGCACAGCCCGTCCCCGGACCGTACGAAAACAGGAGCTGAACCGAACGTGGCAGGAGTGGCACGCCGCCGCCTGGACGCCGAACTGGTACGCCGCAGCATGGCCCGCTCGCGGGAGCACGCGGCCCAGCTGATCGCCGCGGGCCGGGTGACCGTCGGCGGGACCACCGCGACCAAGCCGGCCACCCAGGTCGAGACCAGCGCGGCCCTCGTCGTCCTCAAGGACGACAGCGACCCCGACTACGTCTCCCGGGGCGGCCACAAGCTGGCCGGCGCGCTCGCGGCCTTCCGGCCGCGGGGGCTGGCTGTCGAGGGCCGCCGGGCGCTGGACGCGGGAGCCTCGACCGGAGGCTTCACCGATGTGCTGCTGCGCGCGGGCGTGGCCCACGTGGTCGCCGTGGACGTCGGCTACGGGCAGCTGGCCTGGTCGCTGCAGAGCGACGAGCGGGTGACCGTCAAGGACCGGACGAACGTGCGCGAGCTGACGCTCGAACTGATCGACGGCGTCCCCGTGGACCTGGTCGTCGGCGACCTGTCCTTCATCTCGATCGGCCTGGTGCTGCCCGCCCTGGTGCGGTGCACGGCGCCGGACGCCGACCTGGTGCTGATGGTCAAGCCGCAGTTCGAGGTGGGCAAGGAGCGGCTCGGCAGCGGCGGCGTGGTGCGCAGCCCCGAGCTGCGCGCCGAGGCCGTGCGGGAGGTCGCCGCCCAGGCGTGGAAGCTGGGTCTGGGTGTGCTGGGGGTCACCGCGAGTCCGCTGCCCGGGCCGTCGGGGAACGTCGAATACTTTCTGTGGCTTCGGGCGGGGGCACCGGCACTCGACCCGGGGGATGTCGACCGTGCAGTGGCGGAGGGGCCTCAGTGACAGATTCGTCATCGTCAGCGTCAGCGGGTTCGAAGGGTGCGGGGCTTCCCGCGGAAACGGGGGCGGGGGAGCCGGAGGGGCCGCGCACGGTCTTCCTGGTCGCCCACACCGGGCGGCCCGCCGCCATACGCAGCGCCGAGCTGGTGGTGCTCGGGCTGCTGAAGTCGGGGATCGGGGTGCGGGTCCTCGCGTACGAGGCGCGGGACATGCCGCTGCCGCCCGAGGTGGAGCTCGTCGGGGAGTGCACCCCCGAGGTCCTGGCCGGGTGCGAGCTGCTGATCGTGCTGGGCGGGGACGGGACCCTGCTGCGCGGGGCGGAGTTCGCGCGCGGGTCGGGGGTGCCGATGCTGGGCGTCAACCTCGGCCGGGTCGGCTTCCTCGCCGAGGCCGAACGCGACGACCTCGACCGGGTGGTGGACCGGGTGGTGCGCCGGGCGTACGAGGTCGAGGAGCGGATGACCCTCGACGTCCTCGTACGGACCAACGGTGACGTGGTCCACCGGGACTGGGCGCTGAACGAGGCCGCCGTCCAGAAGGTGTCCGCCGAGCGGATGCTGGAGGTGGTCCTGGAGATCGACGGGCGTCCGGTGACCGGCTTCGGCTGCGACGGCATCGTCTGCGCGACGCCGACCGGCTCGACGGCGTACGCCTTCTCGGCGGGCGGTCCGGTGGTGTGGCCGGAGGTGGAGGCGCTGCTGATGGTGCCGATCAGCGCGCACGCGCTGTTCGCGAAGCCGCTGGTCACCTCGCCGCACTCGGTGCTGGCGGTGGAGGTGCAGACCGGGACCCAGCACGGGGTGCTGTGGTGCGACGGCCGGCGGACGCTGGAGCTGCCGGCCGGGGCGCGGGTCGAGGTCCGGCGCGGGACGGTGCCGGTGCGGCTCGCCCGGCTGCACCACGCGTCCTTCACGGACCGGCTCGTGGCCAAGTTCGCGCTGCCGGTGTCGGGTTGGCGCGGCGCACCGCACTGAGGACGCCGAGGACCACGCTATTAGCACACCCGTTCGGAAAACTCCGGGCGGGTGAGGTCACATGGCACCCGCGAAACCTCGGTATGGTCGTCCCGTGCTTGAGGAGATGCGGATACGGTCACTCGGGGTCATCGACGACGCGGTGGTCGAGCTGTCGCCCGGTTTCACCGCGGTGACCGGCGAGACCGGCGCGGGCAAGACGATGGTCGTCACCAGCCTCGGGCTGCTGCTCGGCGGCCGCGCCGACCCGGCCCTGGTACGGATCGGGGCCAAGGCGGCCGTGGTCGAGGGCCGCGTCGTGCTGCGCCCGGACGCGGCCGCCGCCGTGCGCGCCGAGGAGGCCGGGGCCGAGCTCGACGAGGGCGCCCTGCTGATCAGCCGGACCGTGTCCGCCGAGGGGCGCTCGCGCGCCCACGTCGGCGGCCGCTCCGTCCCCGTCGGCCTGCTCTCCGAGCTCGCCGACGACCTGGTCGCCGTCCACGGGCAGACCGACCAGCAGGGCCTGCTGCGGCCCGCCCGCCAGCGCCAGGCCCTCGACCGGTACGCCGGCGACGCCGTCGCCGTCCCCCTGGAGAAGTACGCCGGCGCGTACCGGCGGCTGCGCGCCGTCTCCGCCGAACTGGACACGATCACCACCCGCGCCCGGGAACGGGCGCAGGAGGCCGACCTGCTGCGCTTCGGCCTGGACGAGGTCGCCGCCGTCGAACCGCTGCCCGGCGAGGACGCCGAACTGGCGGCCGAGGCCGAACGGCTCGGACACGCCGAATCCCTGGCCTCCGCCGCGCAGGCCGCGCACGCGGCCCTCGCGGGCGACGTCGAGGACCCCGAGGGCGTGGACGCCAACACCCTCGTCGCGGGCGCGCACCGCGCCCTGGAGGCCGTACGCGCCCACGACCCGGTGCTCGGCGCGCTCGCCGACCGGATCGCCGAGCTGGGCATCCTCCTCGGCGACGTGGCCGGCGAGCTCGCCGGGTACGCCGACGACCTGGACGCCGACCCGCTGCGGCTCGCCGCCGTCGAGGAGCGGCGGGCGGCACTGACCCAGCTGACCCGCAAGTACGGGGACTCCGTCGACGCCGTCCTCGAATGGGCCCAGAAGGGCTCCGCACGGCTGCTGGAGCTCGACGGGGACGACGAGCGGATCGAGGAGCTGACCGCCGAGCGGGACGCGCTGCTCGCCGAGCTCTCGCAGCTGGCCCAGGCGCTGACCGACGCCCGGACCGAGGCCGCCGAGCGGTTCGCCTCCGCGGTGACCGCCGAACTCGCCTCCCTGGCCATGCCGCACGCCCGGGTGACCATCGACATCCGCCAGACGGAGGCCGCCGACGGCGTCGAGGTGGGCGGCCGCCCGGTCGCCTACGGGCCCACCGGCGCCGACGAGGTCGAGCTGCTGCTCGCCCCGCACCCCGGCGCCCAGCCGCGCCCGATCGCCAAGGGCGCCTCCGGCGGCGAGCTCTCCCGGGTGATGCTGGCCGTCGAGGTCGTCTTCGCCGGCACCACCCCCGTGCCCACGTACCTCTTCGACGAGGTCGACGCGGGCGTCGGCGGCAAGGCGGCCGTCGAGATCGGCCGGCGGCTGGCCAAGCTCGCCAGGACGGCCCAGGTCGTCGTCGTCACCCACCTGCCCCAGGTGGCGGCCTTCGCGGACCGGCAGCTGCTGGTCGAGAAGACCGTCGACGGTTCGGTGACCCGC
>NZ_JZWV01000715.1 GCF_000966975.1 Streptomyces katrae
CGGCGACGGTTCGGTGACCCGCTCCGGGGTCACCGTCCTGGAGGGCGAGGACCGGATCCGCGAACTCTCCCGGATGCTCGCCGGCCAGGAGGACTCGCAGACGGCCCGCGCCCACGCCGAGGAACTCCTCGCGGCGGCACGGGCGGACGGCTGAGGAACCGGGGCGTTAGCCCGTGTGGGTGAGGCTGGGGGGCGCACTGCGGTATCCGGCACGGGATCCGCACCCGTATGGTCCCGGAACGCGCGTACGGACTGGCATCCTGGGCGACGTCCCTGACTCCTCACCCTGGAGCTTCGGCCCGTGAGCAGCTCCCCGGCTTCGGTACCGCCGCCCGTCCTGCCGTACGGGCGGCCCCCGCTGCGCACCGTCCAGGTCCTCGGCGGCGCGGGCGCGGGCAGCAGCGCGCACGTCCGCTCCCTCACCACCGGGCTCGCGGCGCGCGGCGTACGGGTCACCGTGTGCGCCCC
>NZ_JZWV01000716.1 GCF_000966975.1 Streptomyces katrae
GGGGAGTACGACTTCACGGGCGCCGGGGCGGAGTTCACCCCCGACGCGGCGAGCGCCCTGCGGGCCGCCTGCGCCGCGGCGGACGTGGTCCACGCCCACGGCGTACGGGCCGGGATGCGGGCCGCACTCGCCCTGCGGGGCCGCGGCCGCCGGGCCCCCCTGGTGGTCACCTGGCACGGCACCGCCCCGGACACGGGCCCCCTGGGCCGCCTCGGCCGCCTCCTCGAACGCCACGTGGCCCGGGCCGCGGCGGTCGTCCTGGGCTCCTCCTCCGACCAGGTCGACCTGGCCCGCCGCCGCGGCGCCCGGGACGCCCGCCTCGCGGCGGTCGCCGTCCCGGCCGCACCGGCACCGCCGGACACGGGCAAGACCCGGGCGGAACTGGGCGCGGTGGAACGCCCCCTGGTCATCGCCATCGGCAGCCTCGTCGCCCGCCGCGGCTACTCGTTCCTGCTGGACGCCGCGCGGGCCTGGCGGGACCTGGAACCGGCCCCGCTGCTGCTGATCGCGGGGGAGGGCCCGCTGCGCCCCGAACTGGCCCGACGCATCGAGACGGAAAACCTCCCGGTGCGCCTGCTGGGCCGCCGCCGCGACGCCGACCGCCTCCTGGCGGCGGCCGACGTCGCCGTCCTCCCCAGCCGCTGGGAGGGCCGCTCCCTGCTGGCCCAGGAGGCCCTGCGCGCCGGGGTCGCCCTGGTGGCGACGGAGGTCGGCGGAGTCCCGGAACTCGTCGGCGACGCGGCGGTCCTGGTCCCGTACGGCGACACGGAAGCCCTGGCGGCGGCGGTGGCCGCCCTCCTCCACGACCCGGCCCGCCGCGCCGCCCTGTCCACCGCCGGCCGCGCCCAGGCGGCGACCTGGCCGTCGGAGGACGACACGGTGGCCCAGATCCTCTCGGTCTACGACGAACTGATGGAACGCCGCCGAGCATGACGGTGGTGGCCGGGGTCTGACGGGCGCGGGCCCGGAGAGCGTGCCGGGGGCGAGGTGGTCGGGACTTCGGCGGGGCGGTCTC
>NZ_JZWV01000717.1 GCF_000966975.1 Streptomyces katrae
GTCGGCCCGAGCGTGCGCCCACCCTGGTGGACCCCGTCCGCTACGCTCCCCACAACGATCATGGAACAGGGGGACGGTCGGTCATGGCGGTGCACGGGGCGGGGGAGCGGCTGCGAGCTGAGGACCCTCGGGAGATTGCGGGCTACCGCTTGCTGGCGCGTATCGGTGAGGGTGGGATGGGGACGGTCTTCCTGTCGCGCAGCCGTGGTGGGCAGCCCGTAGCCCTGAAGGTGATCCGGCGCGAACACGCCCAGGACCCAGGCTTCCGGCGCCGCTTCGAGCAGGAGGTCCGTGCCGCTCGGCAGGTCCAGGGCTACCACATCGTCCCCGTCGTCGACCACGACACCACCGGCGAACAGCCCTGGCTGGCCACCACGTTCGTGCCCGGACTCTCCCTGGATCAGGCCCTCGCCGCGCACGGCCCCCTCCCGCTGACCGCCGTGCTGCAGCTCGTCGGCTGCACCGCCCGCGCCCTGGCCGCCATCCACACGGCCGGCGTCGTCCACCGCGACCTCAAGCCCGCCAACATCCTGTTGAGCGACCAAGGTCCGTACGTCATCGACTTCGGAATCGCCCGCGCCGCCGACGCCACCCGGCTCACCGCGTCCGGCGGCATCGTCGGCACCCCCCAGTTCATGTCCCCGGAGCACGCGCTGGGCGAGCCGGTCGGCCCGGCCTCGGACGTCTTCTCACTTGGCCTGATCGCGGCCGTCGCCGCCACCGGCCGCCACCCCTACGGCGACGGCGGCGCTCTCACCCTCGCCGCGCAGATCGCCAACACGGCCACACGCCCGCCTGCCCTGCACCACTACGACGCCACGCTCCGCCCCCTTCTGCAGCGCTGTCTGTCCCCGGACCCGGCCGACCGCATCGGACCGGCGGAACTGACCTCCCTGTGCGAGCAGACCGCGGGCCGCTCCCTGAACGACTTCACCGGCTGGCTGCCCCGGCCGCTGGCGCAGGAGGTCGCCGCCCGTGCAAGCGCTCCCTTCACCGCGGCCCCGGACCCGATGCCCGCCGAGGCCCGACCTCACCCGCCGCACGGCCCCACCTTTGCCGCCGCCCCGACCGCGTCCCCTGAGCACGTGCCGACGGCGCCCCTTGCCGCACGGCGCACACGGACGGCTCTGATCGTCGGCGCCGCCGTGCTCCTGGCAGGAGCCCTGACCTGGACGCTGACCCGTCCCGACAGCACTCAGGCCCCCGCGCCGGCAAGCGGCAGCGGCAAGCCCTCAGAACAGCCGGCTCACTCGACCGCGCCCCCATCCACAGCGGAAACGCCCTCCACCCCGCTGCCCGGATCCGACGGCGCCGACTACATCGCCGTTTTCCAGGACCGCCCGCTGGCCCTTCGCTCGCCGACCGGCGCCAACATCATGCGAGTCGACCTCGACGTCCCCCAGACCGTCCAGGACACGCCGGGCCGGGAAATCATGCTCAGCGAAGTCGCGGGCGGCAGATGGGAGTTCTACACCCCCATGGGCAAGAGCACCGGCAAGACACCGCAGGAGTGCCTCCAGGGCGCCCAGAGCGACGTCCTGCCCACCGAAATCCGGGCCCAGGACCTGCGCACGACTCTCCCCGTGGGGACGTTGCTGTGCACGGTCACGACGGAGAACCACCTTGCCCTCCTCGAAATCACCGGCATCACCACCAGCCCCGGCAACAACCTGCCCGACTACACCACTCGGCTCACGCTGTGGCGAAAGCGCTGAGGTGCGGGGGGCGTCGGCGCCGGCGAAGATCCCATGCGGGATCGGAGCGCGGCCGGAGGCCGCCAGCCTCGCTGACAGGGCTGGACGTCAGGTGCAGGCCGGCCACCCCTGGCCTTCGGGGAGGCTGTGTGCGCGGTGGGCGCGTTCCTCGATGAGGCGGCGGAAGCCGGCCAGGGCGTAGCGTTCGCCGCACGCTGTCCCGGGGCCGGGGATGCCGGCGATCTGGGCCATGAGCTGCTGGGGCTGGGGCTGCCAGCCCACCACCAGGACGCGCAGGCCCAGCAGTTCCGCGCGCCGGTGCAGGTCCAACAGGTGCAGCAGCCCGTCGACGTCCATGGACCCCACGCCGTGGACGTCGACCATCACGTCCCGCTCCAGCCCGCTGATGCCCTCAAAGGCTCGGCGCAGCGCCTCGCCCGCGTCCTGGTCGAGGTCTCCGCTGATGCCGACCAGGACCGAACCGCCACTGTGCTGGACGCCCATGGTGATCAATGCCGTCTCCTCCCACCCGCAGGCACTCGGCCTCCGGGGCCCCCATCCTGGCGGGTGCTTACCCCGGACGGGTGCAGGACGCGCTGAAGGGGCCTCGGCGCCCACCGGCGACATCGGAACGCGATGCACGATCCCTACGGCCCAGACTGCTCCGAACGGACGAGCGGGCCTCGTCCCGGCGCCATCGCAAGCCGCCGTCCGGGTGACATCCCCCCGTGCGCCCAGGTGTGATGCTGACCGTCTTCAGCTGCAGATGGCTCGAAGTCGAGCGATACCGCTTCAGGTGTTGGCGGGTCCGAGGGGGCGGAGCTGTGCGGCCGCGAAGAAGCAGGGCGTGGTGGGCGGATGCCGCGGTGGCGGTCGATGCCGTCGGAGCCGTTGGCGGTCGCCAGGATCACGGCGAGAGCGACGGGCGGCAGTGTGAGGAAGGAGGACAGCACGACGCGCTGCCGCAACTGTCGGTGTGTGTCCGCCCGGACCTCGTCGGCCACGCCGGACCCGGAGACGCTCTCGTGCTGACCACTGCGCTCCTGATCCGGTTTGTGGGGAGGCGTTGACCGCGGTCGACGCGTGGGTGGCTGGAGCAGCCGTCGAGCGCCGGATGTCCGTCGCATGGGCCCGGCCGTAGGGTCACGTCGGAGGGCCAGATGGGGTGGGCCCGTCTACCGTGGCAGCATGCGACTGTTGTTGACCTCCGACACGCATCTGCCCGCGCGTGGCAAGCACCTGCCGGACGCGTTGCTGGACGAGGTCGACGCGGCCGATGTCGTCATCCACGCCGGAGACTGGACGGACGAGGCGACGCTGGACCTGCTGGAGGCCAGGGCCCGGCGTCTGATCGGCGTGTACGGCAACAACGACGGGCCGGCGCTGCGCCGGCGCCTGCCGGAAGTGGCCCGGGCCTCGCTGGCGGGCTTGCGGTTCGGAGTGGTGCACGAGACAGGCGGTGCCGCGGGGCGGGAGCGGCGCTGCGCCGAGCGCTTTGCAGATCTTGACGTGCTCGTGTTCGGGCACAGCCACATTCCGTGGGACACGA
>NZ_JZWV01000718.1 GCF_000966975.1 Streptomyces katrae
TGTTCGGGCACAGCCACATTCCGTGGGACACGACGGCTCCCGGCGGGCTGCGGCTGCTCAATCCAGGCTCGCCGACGGACCGTAGACGGCAGCCGTTCTGCACGTTCATGACCGCGGTCGTCACTGGTGGGGAGCTGGCCGACATCAGGCTGCACCAGCTGCCTCGGCGCGGCTGATCCGGCGGTCGGCGGGGTTCAGGAGGCGTGAGGGCGGCTTCGAGGTCGACTGCCTCGCCGCGAACCCAGGCGGGGCCTGCTGCTGGCGTTCGCCGCGGACGCTGCCGGGCATGCCACCGCGCCCAACATCAGAGAACGTTCTGAACCACCACCTGTCGGAGCGGAGGTGCTGCATGGCGGCGCCACTGCCGGGATGCGTTCCTCTACGCAGGGAGGCCGACGCAGTGACCACGCTCACCGGCGGCGGCGTGCCGGCCCCCCGACTTGTCCCCGTGCTGTACGGCCCGGAACGGGGCCTGCCCTTCTCCGAGGCGTACCAGCAGGCGGGCGGGATTCTGGCGGCGGCCGCGGACGAGCGACTGTACTGGCAGGTGCGGGAGCCAGCGCCAGACCCAGCGCCCGACACGAGAAGCCGGCCGCCGCTCGCGGTGGCGCTGGCCGCCAGCTCGTTGAGCGCAACCTCAGACGGACGCCAGGCGCGCTGGACGGCGGCCAGGTCGCGGGGAAGGTCACCCGCGTCGGGCTGGGCCCGTCGGCTCAGGCTGGACGGGCGGGGCCGAAGGTGACAGGTCCGACGCCGGGGGAGGTGTGGGTCAGTGGCTGCTCAGACGGCTCGGGTAGGCCGGCGGCCCGGGTGAGTGTCTGGGTGGCCGAGACCGTCGTTGCCTGCAGCAGCGGCCAGGGTTCGTGGCGGACGGGGGTGCGCCACAGGATTCCCGCGCGCGTGGAGTAGGAGTGGAAGCGGTCGGTGAGCCACTCATCGAGTGGACCCGCTGTGGGGGTGCGTGAGGTGCGCACGGTGATGTCGTAGGAGGGTCCTGTGGGTTTTCGGCTGCCGGTGTAGCGGCAGTTGGCGCCGTCGGGGCCGATGGTGAGTTTCGCGAGGTGGTAGGGAAGGCCGAGGAGTCGGGCGGCCAGGAGCAGTGGCTGGGTGACGTCGAGGGAGAAGAACCAGATGCCCGGCGGGCCGCCCCGATGGCGGACGTAGGTC